>JAGBZV010000166.1 GCA_017628075.1 Clostridia bacterium | reverse complement strand
TCGACCCGTTCGTTGCCGACGGTAACCGGATCGGTATGCAGGACCGCCGTGATCCCCATCTCTTCAAAAATACGGACCTCCAGCGCATCCACGACCTCGTGTGCGCGGCAGATATCCGCCGTATCGGGGATCTCTGCATGGACGGAGGCAAATTTTCTGCCGGGGCCGTAGTCGTGGATCAGAAGATCGTGATACCCGATAATGCCCTCTCCGGAGAGTAGAATATCGCGAAGAGCCTCCGTCGTTTCGCGGTCAGCAGGCGTACCGAGCAGAAGATCGACCGTTTCACGGGCGATTGTAATGCCGCTTTTCAGGATCAGAAGCGACACGAGAATACCCATGATGCCGTCAAGCGGAAGCGGAACGGGCAAAAAGCGCGTAAGGACTGCTGCGGCAATCACGACGGAGGAGGAGAGCGCATCGCCAAGGCTGTCTGCGGCCGCAGCGCGCAGAACGGTAGCATCGGTCAGCGCGGCAATGTACCGGTTATACGACCACATCCACAGCTTAACGAGCACCGATGCACCGAGCAGGATCAGCGAGACGACCGAGAATTGCGGGGCAGCCGGCGCAAACAGGCTTGAAACGGAGGAGCGGAGCAGCTCAATGCCGACGAACAGGATCAAAAACGCCACGATCAGCGATGCGATATATTCCATGCGGCCGTGTCCCCACGGATGCTGGGCATCGGGCTTCTGGCCGGAGAGCCGCGCACTGATGGCGGCAACGAGCGAGGAGCCGGCGTCGGAGAGGTTATTGAACGCATCCGAGGTGATGGCAACGGAATTGGACAGCGTTCCGAGGACGAGCTTGAGCACGAACAGCACGAGATTGCAGACAATGCCGAGTGCGCCCGCAAAAAAGTTCAGACGCGTACGCGTTTCCTGCGCGGAGCCGCCGGTCCTTTTATACACGAAATACGATAACAGCAAACGGATCATGAATTGAGCACAGCCCCCACTGACGGGAGCTTCCTTTCCTTTTCTTGCGTTTGACTTTTTTTATAAAAGCACCCACCGCATCGGTCATACGGATACGGTGGGTACATACTGCATTCAGATAACGAAGGTGTCCAGCGCGACAGTCGTCTGCTCACCCGTTTCCATATTTTTGAGCTGCGCCTCACCTGCGGCAAGCTCGTTGTCGCCAAGAATGAGCGTATAGCGCGCGCCGATCTTGTCGGCATACTTCATCTGCGCCTTGAGCGAGCGTCCTACGATGTCGGACTCTGCCCACTTGCCGTCTGCGCGGAAGCGTGTCACAATTGAAAACGCCTTCAGCGCGGCATCCGCGCCCATCGACGCAACGTACAAGAGAGGACGCTCGGTGTTTTCAATCACGACACCGGACTTTTCCATGGCGTCGATCAGACGGTTGATGCCTGCGGCAAAGCCGATACCGGACAGCGCCGGACCGCCAAGCTCACGCACAAGACCGTCGTAACGGCCGCCGCCGCAGATGGTGGACTGTGCAGCACCCGTGATCGGTGCAATAAACTCAAAGACCGTCTTCGTATAGTAGTCAAGTCCGCGGACGATGCGGGAATCCACGGCATACGGCACGCCCATGGTGTCCAAAGCGCGCTTCAGCGTTTCCATGTGATCGGCACAACCCTCACACAGGTGATCGATGGTGCGCGGTGCGCCGTCGGCAATTGCAGAGCAAATGGGCGATTTACAGTCAAGGATGCGAAGCGGATTCTTCTCCAGACGCTCACGGCAGGTATCGCAAAGCTCCTCACGATGACCAAGGAAGTACTCCTTGAGAGCGGCGTGGTACTTGGGACGGCAATCCGGGCATCCGATCGAATTGATATGCAGATCAACGCCCTTGATGCCCAGCGTTTCAATGACCTCATGCGCCAGCGCAATGACGTTGGCATCGGCAAGCGCGGAATCTGCGCCGAACATTTCCACACCGTACTGGAAGAACTCGCGGAAGCGGCCTGCCTGCGGCTTTTCGTAGCGGAAGCAGTTGATGATATAATACAGCTTCAGCGGCATTGCATCAGAGCATTTTCCGTTTTCGATGATGGAACGGACGATACACGCCGTGCCCTCCGGACGGAGCGCATACCGTGCCTCGCCCTGGCCCTTGGATTCCAGCGCGTACATTTCCTTCTGAACGACGTCCGTCGTATCACCGACACCGCGCTGGAACAGGTCGATATTTTCAAAGGTCGGGAAACGAATCTCACCGAATCCGTATTTTGCGGAGATCGCACGCGCGGTGCGCTCGATGTACTGCCATGCAGCGACCTTGTCGGGAAGAATGTCCATCGTGCCGCGCGGCTTCTGAATATTGGCTGCCATAGTGGTATCTACCGTAGCTTCCGCGTATGCGGAAAGCTTCCTTTCGTGTGGTAATGGATATAAAAATCAAGAGGTGTACTTCAGATCAGCTTCATCATGCGCACGTCGCGTCCAGTAAAGCGCAGATTCTGGTACTGCCCGAGCAGACGCGAGAGCACGCGCTGAGAATACCGTGCCTCGATCTCCTTATGCGTGAGATTCGTGCTGATGATGCAGGATTTTCCCATGTTGTACCGCGTGTTGATCAGATTGTACAGACACGACGCCGTAAATTGGTTGGATAACTCCGCGCCAAGATCGTCAATGATGAGAAGCTCACATTCAAAATACCGATCCGTTTTGCGGAAGTCACTGCCGGAGTTATATGCACGGTTAAAGCGCTCGTCCTCAAAGTCGGCAAAGATGCTCTGTGCCGATTCATAGAGCACGTCAAATCCGCGGTCGATCAGGCACTTTGCAATAGCGGAGGAAAGGTGCGTCTTTCCAAGTCCCGTCTGCCCGAAAAACAGCATATTCCGGGACGTGCTCTGAGAAAACATCTCCACGTACTGCTTGACGGCAGCGAGATTTTTTTCCATATTGGCACGGTCCCCGGGGTCCGTGTAGTACTGCAGGGAGAAATTATCAAAGGTCTGCTGCTCCAAAAGCGGTCCGATGCCGGAGCTTTCGTACCCGGCGAGGATCAGCGCGCGGCGCATACAGGCGCACAGCTTCGTGCCGTTCTCGGTAAATCCGGTATCCAGACACGCCTCGCATTCGTAGTGCAGATCCAGATAATCACGCGGAAAGCCCGCGTGTACGAGCATTTCTGCACGCGCGGCAAGCAGCTCCTCGTTTTCTGCACGCAGCTTCTCCACACGCGCGGAAAGCGCTGCGCGGTCGTTCATTGCTGCAGCGAAAATCCGCAATCCGGTCTGCGACAGCGCTGCGTTGACCTGTACCAGCTCAGGGCAGACCGCTTCCGCCTCACGCATTCTCTGCTGCTGGGCTTCTCCTGCAGCAAGATGCTTTGCGGTAAACTGCTGCTTAATGCGGCGGTAATTTTCCCGATTAAACATCGTATCTCTCCTGTCTGCGTGTCATTTTTCCTCTGCAAGGCTGCGTTCTATGGCCGCATCCACGAATGCGTCCAGATCGTAGCTTGCAGGCTGCTGCTCCACAGGCGCCTTGCGCGGAGCGCGGGAGGCTGTTTTTTTCTGCTCGAATTCCGCCTCGGCTGCCTCAACGGCGGCAAGCGTACGGATTCCGTTGTCATTCCAGCCCGATAGGATCTTATTGATGTACGACATCCGCGGCGCCCCGATGTTCTGCACCGTGATCTCGTAGGCGCGCGTAATGACCTCGATGGGCATGGCCCACTCCGTCCACGCCTCGACGTATTCCCTCTCCCGTGCGGTCAGGGCGCGTTCACCAAGACCGAGAAGACGGCGGAGCTTGTATTCATTGTCGCGGGCACGCTCACGCGCCGAGATATGTGCCTCCAGCGCCTCAAGCGTACGCACGCCGTCGTCGTAAAGTCCGAGTGCCGTCCGTACGACGTAATTGACTGCGGTTTTCCCGAGATGGCTGCGGCAATACATGAACAGCGTCATCAAATACGCACCGCCCAGACCGTAGGAATCGCACAAGGCGGCAAGCTGACCGGTTTCATGCTCGGAAAAGAGCTTGCCTGCGATGCGGGCACACTCATCAATCGCGGCACGCAGGCCGTCGGTTTCCCTGAGGATCCGGGCGCACTCCGCCGAGGAATACGCCGGAAGCGCGGGGCGCGGCGTTTTTTTCGGGAGCTGCTCCGGGGGCGCGGCGGGGGGGATCTCAGCCGCCTTTGTACACGCACATCCCTCAGATGCCTCGGCGGCAGGGGCGAGCACGCCGCAGTCCATCCAATAAGCAATGGCGTTCGTAATGAGCGCGGCAGGAAGGTGGCATTTTGCCTCCAGCTCGGAAACCGCACGCTCTGCGTCCGAGAGCACCGTGGGCTCTGCACAGATTGCGAGCAGAACGTGAAGATAGGAGGCATCCGGCGGCATATTGCCGGGATACACGGCGGCGGGCAGTACGATGACGCCCGTGCCGTACATTAGATTCAGCTTCATTTTCGTTTTATATGTCATTTAACCGTTCGTTGTTGTTGATCTCATACATCAGACGCATCAAGGAGTCGCCCATGTGGACGTTCTCCACCAGAATTCCGTGGGATTTCAGATCCAGCTCCGTGCTGGAAAAGTTCCACACGCCGCGTACGCCGACTCTGGCAAGATCCTGTGCGGTCTGAGAGGCATTTTCCTTTGGCACGGCGAGAATGGCAATATCGATCGGCACGCGCTCCGCAAATGCGGGCAGCTCTGCCATATCCATGACGGTAAGACCGGCGATGCTCTGTCCGATCACGGAGGGAGAAACGTCGAAGATACCGACGATATCCACGTTGCGGTGCTCAAACATCGAGGAGCCTGCAATGGCGTGACCGAGATTTCCCGCACCGATGATGACAGCGCTGAAATCAGAGGACACTCCGAGAATATCGCTGATCTTTCCGTAGAGATATTTGACGTTGTAGCCGTAGCCCTGCTGGCCGAATCCGCCAAAGCAGTTGAGGTCCTGACGGATCTGAGAAGCGGTGACATTCATCATTTCCGACAGCTCCGAGGAGGAGATGCGAAGAATATCACGGCGCAGAAGCTCACGCAGATACCGATAATACCGCGGCAATCTTTTGATGACGGCCGGGGATACTGCAGAGTAGTCGTTTCCGCGCTTATAGGTACGCACGCGGTGGGACCGATGGGACTCCTGCTTGGGTGCGGCAGCGGATGCGGCGGTGCTTGCGGCACCGCGCGGCGCACCTGCGTATGCAGCGGGTGAATCCGTCGTGCCGGTTTGTTCCTGTTTCGTTTCCTCTTGCAACACGTTTTTGACCTTCTTTTTTCCTTAATGTCTTTGTTTTTTGCGGCAATTACTTTTTGATGTTTTCCATGACGTACTCCGTAAAGGCGTCGCACGTTGCGCCGGTCTCACGGCCCGTCATCTTCAGGCGTGCATCCTCGAACATACAGTAATCGAGTGCCGCCTCAAGCGCATCCGCCTCTGCCTGATAGCCGATATGGGACAGAAGAAGAACGGAGGCGCGCAGCATGGAGCAGGGATCCGCGTAGATATCGCGTCCCTCGCTCACCATACGCGGAGCAGAGCCGTGGATGGCCTCAAACATGGCGTAGCGCTTACCGATATTGGCAGAGCCTGCGGTACCGACACCGCCCTGGAACTCTGCCGCCTCGTCGGTGATGATATCACCGTAGAGGTTGGGGAGAACGAATACCTTGAAATCGGTGCGGCGCTTTTCGTCCACGAGCTTTGCGGTCATAATGTCGATGAACCATTCCGTGGTGCGGATCTCCGGATATTCCTTTGCCATCTCCTCGCAGATACGCAGGAATTTACCGTCGGTCGTCTTGATGATGTTTGCCTTTGTGACGATGGAAACGTGATCCTTTTTGTTCTTGCGGGCAAACTCGTAGGCAAGGCGCGCAATACGCTCCGTGCCCTCGGTGGTCGTAATGCAGAAATCGCACGCGACCTCATCGGTCACGTTGATGCCCTGGGAGCCGACTGCGTAGGAGCCCTCCGTGTTTTCACGGAAGAAGGTCCAGTCGATGCCCTTTTCGGGGACCTTGACGGGACGGACGTTTGCAAACAGATCGAGCTTCTTCCGCATCATAACGTTTGCGGATTCGATGTTCGGCCACGGATCACCCGCACGCGGCGTTGTGGTCGGGCCCTTGAGGATGACGTGGCAGGCATACAGCTCCTCCATAACGTCGTCCGGAATCGCCTGATTGTGAGCGGCGCGGTTTTCGATGGTCAGGCCCTCGATATCGCGGAACTCCACGCGTCCAGCCTTTACCTCGTCGGCAAGCAGATACTCCAGCACGCGTCTTGCAGATGCGGTAATGCGCGGTCCGATGCCGTCGCCGCCGCAAACGCCGATCACGATCTTGTCAAGTGCCGCGTAATCGATAAAGTCCTTCGTTGCACAGATCTTTTCGTTGCGCTCCAGCTGGGAACGAAGCATTGCTTCAAATTTTTCGACAGCAGAGCGAATGTTTTCGTCGTAATTTCTGTTCATGTTTTTTGTTCTCCTATTTCTAAACTTTTCTTAATAATGCATGGAAAAAGACGTTTTCCCACAATACCCACAGGGTTTTCCACAGGACATTTCCCAAAAAAGCATTGATTTCATCGGGAAAAAGCGGTGGTTTTCCACATGATAAGGGTTTTTCCACATATTTATAAACAGTATGTGGAAAGCCTCGGATGACAGCTTCAGATCTGTTTTTTCAAAAAAAACGCAGTCCGCGCTCAGGCACCAGCATTACAAAACGGCCCTTGCGTTGAGCGTCGTATCGCCCCTCACGCCCGCCTTGTATTCGAAGTACGCCTGTGCCGCAATCATCGCCGCATTGTCGCCGCAAAGCGCCCGATCGGGCAGATACAGACGCAAATGCCGGCGGCGGGAGCAGTATTCCTCCAGCGCGCGGCGGATATGGGAATTGGCGGCAACGCCGCCGGCGATGACGAGCTTCGTTTCGCCCGTTTCCTTCAGCGCAGCGTCGAGCTTTTTGACCACAGAGGAGGTCACCGCCGCCGTAAACGATGCGGCAATATCGGCGCGCTCATACGAAAGCCCCTTCTGCGACAGCGTATTGAGGTGGTTGATGACCGCCGTTTTCAGCCCGGAGAAGGAGAAATCGAGCGTGTCGTCATTGATGGCGGCCGAGGGCAGCTTCAGCGCCGCGGCGTTTCCCTCGTAGGCGATGCGGTCCATTTCCGCGCCGCCGGGATACGGCATTCCCATCACGCGCGCGACCTTATCGAATGCCTCGCCAATGGCATCGTCGCGGGTACGTCCGATCGTTTCAAAGTCGGTATAGGAGCGGACGTGCACGATCGAGGTATGTCCTCCGGAGGCGACCAACGCCAGAAACGGCGGGCGCAGCTCCTCGTGCGTGAAATAGTTTGCCGCGATATGTCCAAAGATATGGCAGACGGGGACGAGCGGAATGTTGTTTGCATATGCAAGGGATTTTGCGAAATTGACGCCTACCAAAAGCGCACCGATCAGACCGGGATACGCCGTAACGCCGACGGCACCGATCTCAGAAAGAGAAACACCGGCCTCCTCAAGCGCCTCGTACGTCAGAGAGGACACCGCCTCCGCGTGGGCGCGGCTGGCGATCTCCGGCACGACACCGCCGTAAACGGTATGCAGCGGTATCTGGGATGCGATGCGATTGGATAGGATCTTGAGCTGCAAGGCTCCGTCCTCCCTCTCTCCGGCGCAGATCACAGCGGCGGACGTTTCGTCACAGGAGGACTCAACGGCTAACAGATACATGAGCTTTGATTCCCTTCGGTCGATCCGGGAAAACGGCACGTCATAAGGACGGCGTCCTCGCTCGGATTTTTATAATAGCGCGGCCTCGTTCCGTCCACGGTAAAGCCGTGGGCACGGTAGAGTGCGGCAGCGGCCGCATTAGACCTGCGCACCTCAAGATGCACCGCACAGACGCCGTGCGCGCGGGCGCAGTCAAGAAGCGCCTCAAGGACTGCCGCGGCAGCACCTCGGCGGCGATATGCAGGATGGGTGGCAACGTTCGTAATATCGGCATCCTCTCCCAAAAGGTAAAGGCCGCCGTACGAGGCAATCGTCCCCGCCTCGTCGGGGAGCACCGCGCAGAACAGCACGGCATAGGGGCTGCGGAGGGTATCGGTCAGCGCACCCTCACTCCACGGCTCGGAAAAGCAGGCTCGCTCCAGCGCCGCGATTGCGGGAACGTCCGCCTCCCCGGCCCGTCGTACGGTGATCACGGCATCCGTCATGGCGTCACGCGCTCGTTTCCGTATTCGTTTCCGTCTGCGTGCCGGATTCCTCGTCGTAGATCCAATCCAAAAACAGCTCGTAGGGCACCTGAACGCACCGCTTGGTGCCGCGGTCGTAGAGATAATACGAGCCGTCCGGTCCCTCCCCGCGCGTGATAAAGAGCACGGTATAATAAATGCCCGCATAGTCCTTGGAGCAGAAGCGCAGGTGGTAGACGGATGTGCCGTCCGTGGGAAGTGCGACCGTTTCACCGGTCGTCATCGCGGAAACCGCACGCGCCACAACGTCGGCATCGTCCACGGTATTCAGATACTGATCCTCTGCACAGACCTCAATGGAGGTGCAGTTCATATCGGCAAACGACGGGAGCGGCGAATCTGCGGCATACAAAAGACCGCCGATTCCGGAATACTCCTCCGTCAGGAGCTTGCGCGGATCCCAGCCCTTTACGGTATAGAGCACCATATCGTCCCAATCGGCATACGGATGAGATACGATAGCAGGCTCGTAGGATACGGGGGCAAACAGATAGCAAAGGCCATCCTCCTCGGAAACAAGCGCCCCTCGCGCGGCATCGTACGTCAGATGCACCTCGATCTTGATCTTATCCGTTTTCGAGCAGGAGGTGAGCAGGGGCAGAAGCAGAAGACAAGCAGCACAAAGCAGAATGGCTGCACGGGAAAGCAGTTTCATTGGGTATCTCTCCTATGTATAAGCTCAGTAACCGAAGGATCCATCCAGGCTGTCGTCATTCTCGATCCATTCAGACACATTTACCGTACGGTATTCCGTTTTGGTATCGCGGATCACGACCGTTTCAATGCCGGCATTGATCACCGTACGCTTGCACATGGCACAGCAGCAGGTTCCTCCGACAACGCCTCCGTCCTTCGGATCGGTGCACGCCACGTACAGGGTTGCGCCGAGCATCTGGTCACGGGGCGCGGCAATGATGGCGTTTGCCTCCGCGTGCACGGAGCGGCAAAGCTCATATCGCTCTCCGCGCGGAATCGACAGGCGCTCACGGATACAATCCCCTACGTCTACGCAATTTTTCCGACCGCGCGGCGCACCGTTGTAGCCGGTCGCAACGATCACGTCGTTTTTGACGATGATCGCGCCGTAGTGCTTGCGCAGACAGGTCGATCTTTCAGAAACGATTTCCGCAATATCGAGATAGTAATTGATTTTGGATACGCGCTCGGACATGACTTGACTCCTCCTGTCATCTGACACCTGAACGGATGGCATTATCATTCTATATCTATATAATTATACCGCATTTTCTGCGTAAAATCAAGAACTTTGCGTGAATTTCTCCGACGTTTGCCCAAAGAAAGCGTGTTTTTATCACAAGGGTGCCCGGGGACTGTGCATTTTGCTATTTTATCATCCGTTTTACTTGACAATTTATTGAAAATTCTGTATAATAAAATTGCATTTTACAATGAATGTCCCACAGCGGAAGCTCGCTTAAGGAGATTATTTTATAAAAAAACGATTCGTCACGCTTGGTCTCGCCACAGCAATGCTGACACTCGGCGCGTGCAGCATCGGCGGCACCTCCAATGAAACGAACACGAACACCTCGGATACGACCGATGCGGTAACGATAGAGCCGGGCGTCTTTGACACCGAAAACCCCGTCATCTATCTCAAGGCCGATGCAGGCGTCGGAAACGGCATGAAGGAAACCCCCTTCGGGGACGTTGCAGAGGCTCTCGCTTGCGCCAAAGCGCTTGCCGCAGACGGAGCAGCGCCTCACGCTTCCCTGTTACCCGGAGGACGGCAGTATGCTGTTCACAGAGTACATAGCAGGCTTAAACTACGAAAAGGTCGCCCTTGACGATCCCGGTGTCAGCTACGGCGGAGATAACGTCGTAAAGAAGGATGCCTTCTACTTCAAGGCCGGCGATCTTCCCACAGAGCTGGCACACCCGGGTGACGTCTACCTGCGTATGCTGTACTACATTCCGCACGAGGGTGACTCCATCACGGATTTTGCGATCTACGCCTCCGCGACGGATTCCATGCTTACCGTCACCGACATGAACGGCTCGGAGGATGCGCCTGCACTCACGGTGAAAAACATCGGCTTCGAGGGCAGCGACTGAAAGAGCGAAAACCGATACGTCACCCAGGCGGCCGACGATATCCCCGCAGCAGTTACAATCCTGAACTCCTCGTACCTCGTTTTTGAGAATTGTGCCTTTGACCATATCGGCAATTACGCCGCAGAGATCCAGACCAGCGTTCACCACGTGACCTTCGACCACTGCCAGGTATCTGACATCGGCGGAGGCGGCATTTACACCGATCAGGCGTCCTCCTACATTCCGATCGAAAAGAACATTGTGTACAACGTTGACAGCGAGGCATATCACCACCATTTCGGTATCAGCAATACGGTCCGCAACAACATCTTCGCGTTCGCGGATGCATATATCATATACCAGGACAAGCGTGACAGCTCAACCCCGTTCCACCTGGAGCGCAACATTATTATCAGTGATTACGTGCCGGTCATTTTCTACACCTCGAACGTAAACTTCACCGCTGACAGCAACCTCATGTACGACAACAGCTTCGATAACAAGGTGTTTTTATTGGAGCGTTCGATTGAAAGTGCAAAGGAGCTGTGGGGCTCATTGTTTGACAAGCGCACACAGCAGTGTGAGGACTACGCGAGAAAGAAAGGACTTATGAACAACGCAGTGATCGCAGACCCGCTCTTTGCAGATCCCAAGAACGGCGATTTCACGTTGGCAGAAAATTCCCCCGCGTGGGACATCGGCTTTGAGCCGATCGATATGAGCGACGTCGGCCCGAGATAATTGAATAACAAACACGCCGGTCGTACCGCACAGATGTGCAGTACGACCGGCTTCCTGTTTTTCCGTATCGTCGCTACCGTATTCCAAAAGCGTCATTCTGTGGGCGCAAGGGAGCACACGATCGCGTGAAGTGCATCCATATTCTCCGACAGATAGGACGGCATTGCCGTGACAAGCACCCACGCAAAGACCTTATCATCCGGAAAATCGATCAGATACGTAGCGTAATAATTTTTTATGCCGTCCCGCTCCGCCGAGTATATCGCCCGCGTCATCTCACCAGACGAAAGCGTCTGCGTTTTTTTCTCCTCCACAACGGAAACGGCCTCGCGCTTACCAAACAGATCCTCGTTTTGCATCTCGTATACGTCAAGCGGCGTCAGATCCTCGGAAATATCCATATATTTATACGCCATGACGCTGATATACGCCTTGTCGTTGGTGATCTGCAGATCAAAGCTTCCGCCGTCCGTTTGATAAAAGGTGGTATCTGCCGTCAACTGCAGGTGATAGAGCTCGATCGGGAACACCAATTCCTTTGGCTCCGACAGAGCAGGGATACCTACGATGCCGCATCCAACGGCAGAACAGAGCACGCAGATCAAAAGAAGAACCGATATCCATGTTTTCACGATGAAATTACCTCCAATGCTGTATGTATTCGTCAATAAAATTCCCCGCATCACACGCCGGACAAGCCGCAGACAGTGACATGATAATTATAACACAGCCGTGCAATAAATGCAAGAGGTAAGTAGGCATCCTGCTTTCTTTTTTTGAACCGAAACAGGATAAATTTACCAACGCGGAGGAGTATCGTATCACGTCCAATCCAAAAAGTAAATTCACACAGTATAATTTTCTTTTGGCGACAAATACTAACATCACAAATCTGTAAAAATCAAGGAGATTTATATATATGAAAGCAACCGGAATTGTAAGGAGAATCGACGACCTCGGACGTGTCGTCATCCCCAAGGAGATCCGCCGCACCATGCGCATCCGCGAGGGCGACCCTCTGGATAACTCATTGACACTTGAAGAAAGATTTTGTATAGCAATACATAGTTTGGCAAAAAGAATAACAGCGGAGTGAAATTTCACTCCGCTTTTGTTATCTGTCAAAGAACTTTTCCTGTTTTTCAAGAAAGCGTTGTCGCTCAGTATCGGTTAAATTATTAAAATGAGTAAGAACTTTTGATATTTTTTTATTTTTTGTCAAGCGTTTGACTCTGCTCACTTGTATTGGATATGTA
>JAGBZV010000165.1 GCA_017628075.1 Clostridia bacterium | reverse complement strand
TGTTATCCTGCTTTTCATCGGCATCTATCTGATGGGAATGGGGCTTTATTCCGTGCGCTGGTATCGCTTGGAAACAGCGATGCCCTGTGCGGATGAGGATGAGATCGGGTAAGGGGTTCCTTTGTGAAAAAATGAATCGCGGGCTGGGGCACTTACGTGCCCCAGCCCGTTGTTTTTTTGTTATGCATTTGCGGATCTGCTCCGCGTCTGTCGTACAGGAAGGACTGCGCTGAGCTGCGCTGCGAGCAGCAAAAGCAGAACGCAGCCGACGGCGGAAGCTGCCGTGATGGTCGCTGTGCTTGCAATGCACGCAGGCAGTGCTGCGACTGCGGCAAGCGCGGGGAATGACAGGCTGAAGTGAACGGAGGGAAGAATACCGGCACCGATGATGGCTCCCACGACGCCGATCAGCGCAAACATGGGAAGAAGCGGCACGAGATTGCGCGACCGCTGTCTTTGCCGAGCCAATACGAGGGTGAAGCCGATAAGTGTGGCTGCGGCAAGCACGCAGGCGGCAATCAGTGCGGCACGGCGTGTGCCGGCGGCGCTTGCCGTGAGCGCTGCGTGCGCGGGCTCATCCCCGCGTGCAACGATCTCCCAGGCAGCGGGCGGCGCGTTGTCTTCAAGAGCAGCGGATGCCGCTGCATATGCCGCGTTTGCGGACGCAAGCTCCGCCGTTTTCTGATTGAGAACGGAGGTGCGCTCGTCGAGCGTACGCTGCACGGCGTTGCGCTCTGCGTAGGCATCGTTGAGCTCTGCGGTGATTCCGTCAATGACAGCCTGCTGCTTTGCGTAGCCCTCCTCGGCACGGTCGCGCCGAGGAATCAGATCGACCTGGCGGATGGCGTAAAACTCGTTGACCTCCATGTTGGATACGAATTCCTGCTTTTCCGCAAGCAGGGTGGTGAGTGCGGTGATCAGTGCATCCTCGGATTCTCTGATGCGCAGCTCTGCGATGGCAATGCTGTTTTCCGCTTCCCTGACGAGGATCTCCTGATCGGTGAGCGCGTCGTCTGCGCGCTCTGCCGCTTCCTTCGCGGCGGACAGCACGGCTTCAAGGTGGGCACGCAGCTCTGCGGCACGTGCATCGTCGGAGGACTCGTATACGCGCAATACCGCCTGCTTGATAGGCGTGGAGGCGGTATATTCGGTCAGATACAGCATTTGGACGGTATGTTCGGAAACCGCAGTGAGATCTGCGCTTGTGTAGACATATGCCTGTGTCTGCGCTTTTGACAGCGACGCAGTATCGGACAGGACGTTGCGGCCAATGCCCACGACGGTAAGAACGAACGGGGCAGGGCTGTCCTCCGTGATGGGGTAGGAGAGAATGCTGCCATCGGTTCTGCAGGGGCGGACGGCGGCGCCGATCTGACAGAGCGGCAGGGGGGTATCCGCGCACGGGACGATGACGCATTCGCGATCGTTCTGCGGCATTCTGCCCTCGGTCAGCACAAGCATTTGCTCCGGCTGAAACGGATCTGTTTCAATGAGCCGAATGCGCGTGCCGTCGATGCTTTTTGTATCGAGAACGGAGGCACGGCAGACCGATCCGAGCGCGGACAGCGCATTGGCGGAGGCGGTATCGGCGTGCTGCACGCCAAGGAGTGTCAGCGTGGGATTGGCAAGCGGTGCGCTTGCATTGGCTGCCTCAAGCAGCTTTGCCGTACGTACGGGGACGGAAAAGCCGAATGCGCCGAGGATGACTGCGGCAAGCAGCGGGATGAGCAGGAGTAGGCTCCACGTAGCGTTCCGTGGACATGTGTATACGGAATTCATACTGATTACCATTGCTTTCGTTTACGAACGCGTTCCTTTTCTTGGAGTTGCAATTGGCTTTCAAAGCACGGTTGCTGTAAAAACGCAGCAAGACCCACATAAAAACGGTTTTCTTGCGTTATCACCTTCGTGTTATGCGGTGCTTTTTTCCAAACAGTACCATTATACTACATTTTTTCTCTGCTGTCATCCTTTTTTTGAAAATTTTTTGATTTTTTCGAAAAAAACAGGAGAAAGCGGGGAATGTGATTACGGTTGGCGCGGCTGCATTTTTTTGCGGGGTGGCAGGTCGTCGGCCTGAGGAGGAAATCCGCCGGGGACACGACGGCCTTGGGGCGGGGCGGGGGGATCCGACGCATCGGATTCGGAAAGCAGTCCCTCCTCTGCCGTGGCGATATAACGCTCTGCCTGTGCGGAGAACAGCTTGTAATACGTTCCGCGCGCACGCATCAGGGTGGGGTGGTCGCCCATTTCCGCGACGGTGCCGCCGTCAAGCACGATGATCTTATTGGCAACGGTCGCAGAGGACAGGCGGTGTGAAACGAACAGCGTCGTTTTGTCGCGGCGGAGAGCATCAAACTGCCGGAATACCTCCTGCTCTGCGATGGCGTCCAGCGAAGCTGTCGGCTCGTCGAGAATGAGGAAGTCGGAGTCGGAGTAGAATGCACGTGCGATGGAGAGCTTCTGCCATTGTCCGACAGACAGCTCTCTGCCCTTTTCGGAGAAGATGCGCTGAAGCGGCGTTGCATAGCCGTCGGGAAGCGTGCGGATATATGTGTCTGCGTCTGCGCAGACAGCCGCCTCCTGCACGCGGTCCATGTCGAGCGGTCGGTCGATGTCACCAAAGGCAATATTATCCGAAACCGTAAAGGCGTACTTTCCGAAATCCTGGAAGATGATGCCGAACATCTTATAAAGCTGCTCGGTGTCGTATTTGCGGATGTCCTCACCGTCCAGATAGATCACGCCGGAGGTTGGATCGTAAAGACGTGTCAGAAGCTTGATCATCGTCGTTTTTCCGGCACCGTTGAGGCCAACCAGCACACAGGTATCGCCGGGCTCAAAGGTCACGCAGATGTCGTGGAGGATGTCGTGATCCATGCCCGGATACCGGAAGCAGACGTGGTCAAACACGACGGTATGTCCGGTGTGCCGCTTGACGGGGAGGGGGGATTCCATTGGCACAAGCTGCTCGCCGCCATCCTCAGTCCGGGAGGCGTGCACGGGAATGACCGTGCGGCGCTCGTTCATGAACAGGATCAGATTGTCGATGAACAGCGATCCCTCGTAAATGGTTGCGGAGGTCGTGATGAGCGTCGTGACGCCGTTGGCAATGGCGCTGAGCGCACCTGTATAAAAGGAGAAATCACCGATCTGTCCGGTTCCGTAAATGATATTTCTTGCAATTGCGATGTAGAGTGCGCAGTTGACCGCCGTTGACAGCAGCATGAAGAATACCTGCCAGAAGCCTTCTGCACAGATCAGCTTTTTCAAGCCGCCGAAGTAGCGGAGAAACACCCGCTTGTAGCCGTCAATGAAGAAATTGGACAAGCCGAACAGACGGACCTCCTTGACCATCTCACGCTCAACCAACAGAGAGGAGTAATAATTCATCTCGCGCCGGTCGATGGAACGGCGGCGTATATAGTTGAAGTTTTTGCGCCGGTAGATGAAATTAACGATTGCAGACGGGATGGAAACGGCGACGATGAGCCACGGCGCCGCAGGCAGGATGGCAGCCATTGCGGCGACGTAGAGCGCCACGGAAATGACGGTCGAGCAAATGGAAAAGAGGTTTTGCAGGATCTGAATGGGCCGTCCGCCTGCCTCGCGGTTTGCGTTTTCCAGCCGCTCGTAGAAATCGGGATTGTCGAAGGAAGCGAGATCGACCTCGCGTGCCTTTTCGATGATGGAAACCTTAATGCTGTTTGTGACGAGCTCCCCTGCGATACGGTGCAGAATGCTGTGCAGATTGCGCACGATGCTGTTGACGATCAGATAGCCAAACTGCAGATACAGGTACAGATAAAAGCCGTCCGCAGAGCGGTTCAGGATCGCCTCGGCTAAGGCGTTGAGCAGGGCTGCATGGATCAGACTGCTGACCACGGGCATAACGCCGTCGTAGAGCGTCATGAATAGCATCTCTGGCAGGATCCAGCGGCGCGTTCTCCAGACGATGCCGAATACGTAGCGCATTCTGTGCAGCGTGCCGCCGATCACCCGTTTCAGATACGGGAGAACCTCGCGGAGATGTTTTGGCGTGGGCTCTTTCCATTTATCGTTGTTTCCGGGCATTCCGCCGGGAGGAGGCCCCATCATCATAAGCGCTCACCCGCCGTATCGTGCGTGGAGATGCGGTAGGTGTCTGCGGCCTCGGTATCCCAATCGTAGCAGGCGCGCTCGCCGCCGATGGATCTTGGGCGGGTGCGTGCGCAGAGAATGCGCGCCTCACCGATCTTGTCTGTGGACAGACGGACGGGGACCGCCACGCGGCGCAGGTGCATACCGATCAGCGTACCGCCGATATCGATGCCCGCGTGTGCCGCAACGCCCTCCACGGCGACGGGATCCGTCATGTTTGCCCACGTGACCGTGGCGAAGGAGCCGCCCGCCTTGGGGCGGGGAACCACGGAAACGATCTCGTATCCGTATGCTTCTGCTGCCTTACGCTCCATGATTATGGCGCGGTTGAGGTGCTCGCAGCACTGGGCACACAAATATACGCCCGCTTCTGCAAGGATCGGAGCAATGCCGGCGTAGGCAGCGCGGGCGCACTGTACGCTGGAATCGTGTCCGATGGTGCCTCCGGCAATCTCGCTGGAGGAGCAGCCGACGACGAAAAGATCTCCGGCACGAAGACCGGATACGTCAAGCAGCTCGCGGACGGCCGCCGCTGCCTGCTCTGTTACGGTATGATACATGATAATAAACCGCAGCTATCGCGTTGCGAAAGCTTCCTTTCATTTCTTTTGTTCTGTTTTACGTCTTTGCAGGAGGGACGGCACGTGCCAAGGGCCTCCCGCACGCTCTATGTAAATTATATCACAAAAATCAGCTTTTGGCAAGTTTTTTGTCAGATTCAGATGCCGCCGTTTGTTCCGCTCCGCGCATCTCCTCGGTATAACGAAGCCGGAGCTGCAGAGGCGATTGTCCGGTCACCTTGCGGAACTGCCTGGAGAAATAGCTGTAATCGTGGTAGCCGAGCGATACGGATACCTCTGACAGCGGCACGCCGCGCAGGATCCTGCGATGCGCCTCCTCTATGCGCGTCCGGATGATGTAGCCTGATATGGATTCTCCGGTATAGCGTTTGAAAATTCGGTTGCAGTAATTGGGAGAGAGATAGATCGCGCGGCTGACGCCCGCAGGTGTCAGCTGCTCAAACAGATGGTCGTGAATGTATTGCTTCATCTGCATGACGTGGGGATTGGGGACGGAGGCCGCGTGCTTTTCATAGAACGCACAGAGCAGCGCGGACAGATACAGCGCACTTTTCTGCCCGTTCATCGGACTCTCAAACCGTCTGCACTGCTCCAGCAGACGCAGCAGTGCGGCGACCTCGTCGTTGATGCAGCGGTGCAGGATCCCGTGAAATACCGGAGGCGCTTCCTTATCAGAGATTGCAGCACTGAAGC
>JAGBZV010000164.1 GCA_017628075.1 Clostridia bacterium | reverse complement strand
GGTTTGCCCAAGGAATCAATTGCTCGTATTGCACACCCTCGAGGTCGGTACCTTTGCCGCGCCAGAGGACTTCGGGTGCTTCGCCGAGTTCTTTGGCGTATGATTTTCCGTTCGGTCTGTACCGCATTGATGCAACCCATCCGAAATATGAAATGAGCCATCACTGGCACACAGAGCACGAGCTGATCCGTGTGCTTGAGGGGAAATTGCACATCACGCTGAACAACCGTGCGCTGTGTGCGGGACCGGGGGATCTGATTTACGTCAACAGCGAGGTCGTCCACGGCGCTATGCCGGAGGACTGCGTATACGAGTGTATCGTGTTTACCCCGCAGTTTCTTTCGATGCCGCACAGCGATTTTTATGACGGCGTGCTTTCTCATTCCGTGCTTTTGCGTGATTGGTTTGCGGAAGAGGATGACTCCTGTGAGGAGGTGCGCAGAATCGCGGACGGAATTTTCCGGGCACTGCGTGAGGACGGTGAGGAAACACGGTATGCCGTTGTGGGCGGCTTTTATATGCTGTTTGGCTGGTTTTGCGGACACCGTGCCTACCAGACCTCGCTGCCGATGACGGCGGGCGGCGGACGGGACGAGAAAAATGTACAGAAGCTCAAGCACGTTCTTTCCTTCATCCGCGGTGCGTACGACCGGCCGATCACGCTGGAGGATATGGCGGCGGCGGCCGATATGTCGCCGCAGTATTTTTGTACCTTCTTCAAGCAGATGACCGATAAAACGCCGTTTGCGTACGTCAGCAGCTACCGCATTGAACGGGCGTGCCGGAAATTGCTCGGAAGCGATCTGTCCGTGACGGATATTGCCTTCTCCTGCGGCTTCAACGATCTGTCTTACTTTATCAAGACCTTCAAGGCAGAGAAGGGAATGACGCCCCGTGCATTCCGCCGTTCCGGTGTGGATTGACCGAATTCCCGGTTTTCATAAAAAATTCACAATCGCTTCATATACAAGTCATGAGGCTGCGCTATAATATAATTATGAACATAGACAAAAATCTGACGATGTTAATAATTTAACAAGCCGTTCAGATCAAATATCAAAAAGCCCGGAAATCCGGGAATCATACATAACGGAGGTACTGTTTATGTCTACGAAGATTCTTGTCATTGATGACGATACCAACATCTGCGAGATGTTGCGCGTCTATCTTGAGAACGAGGGTTATGAGGTCAAGACCGCCAACGACGGTGCAGAGGGCGTTGCGTTTTTCAAGATGTACGAGCCCGATCTCGTTTTGCTCGATATCATGCTCCCCCGCAAGGACGGCTGGCAGGTTTGCCGTGAGATCCGCGAGATCTCCAATAAGCCCATTATCATGGTGACCGCAAAGGGCGAGGTTTTTGATAAGGTGCTTGGTTTTGAGCTTGGCGCCGACGACTTCATGGTTAAGCCTCTTGAAATGAAGGAGCTTTCCGTGCGCGTCAAGGCAATGCTCCGCCGCTGTGCAACGCACGATCAGGCAGCAGACGATGAAACTGTGAAGTTTGACAACATTGAGATCTCCCGCCTCAAGTATGAGCTGAAGATCAAGGGAAAGTCCGTGGATATTCCGCCCAAGGAGCTTGAGCTTCTTTACTTCCTCGCATCCAATTATAACCGCGTATTCACCCGTGATCAGCTTTTGGATAAGGTTTGGGGCTTTGATTACCTCGGTGACTCCAGAACGGTAGACGTCCACGTCAAGCGTCTGCGCGAAAAGCTGGAGGGTGTATCCGATAAGTGGGTGCTCAAGACCGTTTGGGGCGTTGGCTACAAGTTTGAGCTGCTCCAGTAATCTGATCGGATAAAGACAGGTATCACTATGCTGAAAAGTGTCTTTTCCAAATACCTGCTTGCGTTTCTTGTTATCATTGCTGTCAGCTTCGTCGTGCTGACGGGTACGGTCTGCTCCATGGTCACCTCCTATTCCGCTGACGCAAAGCGCAGCGCGGTAGAGAGCGGGGCCAAGACGGTTGCATCCTTCCTCTCCGACAGCTACGATGCAAGCTATTCGGGGGCCTTCTCGCAGTACGTGTATCTGCACAGAGATATGCTGCGCGGATCGCTGGAGCTGCTGTCTGCCAACGAGGAGAAGATGCTGGTGCTCGTAACCGATGCGCGCGGTACGGTCCTTGTGACCGACGTCGGCAGTGAATCCTACGTTTCCAAGAAGCTTGACGGGGATTTTTTTTCGGGGATCCTTTCAGGGGATGCCGTTTCCGCAACGGAGCTGACGGATCTTGGCATTTTGGATGCTGAGTACCTGGTCGGTGTACATCCGCTGTATGCGGCTGAGGAAGGCGGCGACAGTGCACTGCTTGCCTGCGTATTCGTTTGTTCGCCCTCCGGTACTATTTCGGGACTGGTTGAAACGATCCTGAAAACGATTCTCATCTCCTGTATGTGCGTCATGAGTGCTGCCATGGTTGCGGTATATTTCATCAGTGACAAGATCTCAAGTCCTCTCAAGGAGATGAGCCGTGCCGCAAAGCAGTACGCCGCAGGAAAATTTGACGTGCGCGTTCCCGTCCGCGGATCGGATGAGGTTGCAGAGCTTGCCATGGCCTTCAACAATATGGCAACGTCGCTTGCCAACGTGGAAAGTCAGCGGCGTTCGTTTTTGGCAAATGTTTCGCACGATCTGCGTACGCCGATGACGACGATTGCAGGCTTTATCTACGGCATCCTCGACGGGGCGATTCCCCCCGAGAAGCAGCCGTATTATTTAGAGCTGATTGCGGGTGAGGTGCGTCGCTTATCGCGCCTGGTTGCCTCTCTGCTGGATATATCCAGAATTCAGGCGGGTGACCGGAAATTCACGATGACCGCCTTTGACATCTGTGAGATGGCGCGTCAGATCCTCATTTCCTTTGAGCAGCGCATTGAAGAAAAGCAGCTGAATATTACCTTTGACTGCGACCGTGACAATATGACGGTATATGCCGACCGCGATGCCATTCACCAGGTGCTGTACAACATCTGCGACAACGCCGTGAAATTTACCTATCCGGGTGGTGCATATCGGATCTCGATCACGAACCGGGATAAAAAGACCTACGTATCCGTTTGGAACGAAGGAAAGGGAATTCCAGAGGAGGAGCTGCCGTACGTTTTCGATCGGTTTTATAAGAGCGACAAGAGCCGCGGCCTTGATAAAACGGGTGTCGGACTTGGCCTCTATATCACCAAGACCATCATAGATGCGCACGAGGAGGAGATCTGGGTTAAGAGCAAATCCGGTGCGTTCTGTGAGTTTGTTTTTACGCTGCAGACCGTTGTAGATTGAAATAGTGAAACGAGGTGTTGCAAGTTCTTGCAACACCTCCCAAGAAGTTTCCCTTGCCCCTCAGCTGAGGGGCATTTTCATGCGATTTTCGCATGAAAACCGGGCAATTCGGGTCACCGTGTGACCCCGGGCTGCCGCAAGTTTTCAACTTGCAGCAGCCCCAGTTTTTTATAAAACTCAGTTTCCATAGAAAAGCATATCTCCGTAGGTAGGATACGGCCATACCTCGCGGGGAATCAGCGGCTCCATTGCGTCGATCTCACAGCGCAGCTCGTCCATCAGCGGGAGAATGATATCGCCGCTGTAGTGTGCAAGCGCTTCTGTGTCGGTGGGCTTTTCCGAGGAATCCACGGCCCGTTCAAGTGTGAGCAGAGAGTGATATGCCGCAGCGGAATACTTGGTCAGAAGGAAAAGGGTTTCTGCTTCGTACGGCAGATCAAGATCCGGTGCGGCCACCCTTGTCTCATTCAGCGTGCGGGACAGCGTGGATTTGTACGCAGACGCTGCAGGCAGAATCTCACGGCGGATCATATCGATCATGGTACGGGCCTCAATGTTGATGACCTTGCAGTAGTTTTCCTCACTGATCTCCTTGCGTGCGGAAAGCTCTGTCCGGGAGAAGACCTTGTTGTTTTCGTACAGCGCGACGTTCTTTTCATCCAGATAATGCGCCAGCGCTTCAGGCGTCGTGCGATAATTGGAGAGTCCGCGGGCCTCTGCCTCTTGAATCCACGCACTGTCATAGCCGTTTCCGTTGAACAGGATCCGCTTGTGCGCGCGGATGGTGTCACGAATGAGCTCGTGCAGCGCCTCGTTGAAGTCGTCAGCGGCTTCCAGCGTGTCGGCAAACTCGCCGAGGACCTGGGCTACGGCAGTATTGATGACGATATTGACGGACGCGGGAGAGGCAGAGGAGCCAAGGGAACGGAATTCAAACTTGTTTCCGGTGAAGGCAAACGGGGACGTGCGGTTGCGGTCGGTCGTATCGCGGGGAAATTTCGGAAGAACGTGCACGCCGATGCGCATCATTTCACTTTCGCGTGCGTTGTAGCTGCCGCCGGATTCAATGGCATCGAGAATGGAGGCAAGCTCGTCACCGATGTACATGGACACGATGGCAGGGGGTGCCTCGTGCGCACCGAGGCGATGATCGTTTCCGGCAGATGCAACGGAGATGCGGAGCAGATCCTGATACTCGTCCACCGCCTTGATAACGGCAACGAGGAACAAAAGGAACTGCGCATTTTCGTGCGGCGTATCACCGGGCTCAAGCAGATTGATGCCGGTGTTTGTTGTCATAGACCAGTTGTTGTGCTTGCCGGAGCCGTTGACACCGAAAAAGGGCTTTTCGTGCAGCAGGCAGACGAGTCCGTGTCTGTGTGCGATCTTCTGCATCAGATCCATGGTGATCTGATTGTGATCGCAGGCAATATTCGTCGTGGTGAAGATAGGAGCCAGCTCGTGCTGCGCCGGGGCACCCTCGTTGTGCTCGGTTTTAGCAAGCACGCCGAGCTTCCAGAGCTCCTCGTCCAGCTCGGTCATGAATGCCTTGATACGGGGCTTCAGCGTGCCGAAGTAATGGTCGTCCATCTCCTGGCCCTTTGGGGATTTTGCGCCGATGAGCGTTCTTCCGCAGAAGCGCAGGTCGGGACGGGCTGCATAATGTGTCTCGTCAATGAGAAAATACTCCTGCTCCGGTCCAACAGTCGTTTTGACGGTCGTATCCGTGGGCCAGCCAAAGAGCGCCAGGATGCGTTTTGCCTGCCGTCCAATGACCTCCATGGAGCGCAGAAGCGGCGTTTTCTGGTCGAGAGCGTCACCGCCCCACGAGCAGAAGGCTGTGGGAATATACAGCGTATTGTCCCGGATAAACGCAAAGGACGTAGGGTCCCATGCGGTATAGCCGCGTGCCTCAAAGGTTGCGCGCAGACCGCCGGAGGGGAAGGAGGATGCATCCGGCTCACCGCGGACAAGCTCCTTTCCGGAGAATTCCATAATGATCTTTCCGTCTGCGGTCGGAGAAATAAAGCTGTCGTGCTTTTCTGCGGTAATACCCGTCATCGGCTGGAACCAATGGGTGTAGTGGGTGGCGCCGCGCTCAATGGCCCAATCCTTCATGGCGTTGGCAACGACGGAAGCCGTTTGCGGGTCAAGCCGCTTTCCATAGTGCAGGGATGCCTGCATCATTCTGAAGGTTTCCTTGGGTAATTTGGATTTCATGGTGGCTTCGTCGAAGACCATGGAGCCGAACAGATCGGTTACAGGGACAGATTCACGCATATCGTGGTCCTTTCTATGTCAGGGGTGAGATTTGTCATTTCAGAATCGGATTGGGCCCGATGATTCTCCGGAGCCGCCAATTTCCACGAATCTTATATATTATTATACACCCAAATGTGCGCTTTGTCAATGCAATTCCTGAATAAATCGAAGGTGCGGGGAGAACACTAACGCCAGATTCAGAGAAAGGCGGTTTTGGTGTATGGATAAACGGAAAAATCGAGGACTGACGCTATGCGCACCGGGAAGCGGACAGGTGATATCCGGAGATTCCGGCGGATGTACGATCGCATTTGCGGATGAGCGGAACGGGGACGTGGTATCTCCGGTCAGCGGTGTTGTGACACGGGTAGGGCAAGGAGACAACAGCATTGCGCTGCGCGCGGATATGGGGATTGCGGTATCGTTGGCGATCGGATCGGGCAGGCGCGGGGGCAGAAGCCAGGAGGGATGCCATTATTACGTGAGAGAGGGGGAACTGGTCCATACGGGACAGCGCCTTCTTCACGCAGAGCTGGATCGGATCAGACGGCTTGGCGGAGATACGGTTTGCACGATGGCGGTTTCAGGCGGCAGGTGCGGTGAAATGCGGCGTGCAGGGGATGCGGTGCGTGCCGGGGTTACGCCTGTGGTGCATATTCCGGGAGAATGAGAAACGGGGCTGAGGCACGTAAGTGCGGCAGCCCGAGGTCACAAAGTGACCTGAATTTCCCGGCTTTCAAGCGATTTTCGCATGAAAATGCCCCTCGGATGAGGGGCAAGGGGAACTTCTGTGGGGCTTGGGCACGTAAGTGCAACAGCCCGATAATTTACACATCAGTATATCACGAAGCGGGGAGCGGGGCTGCTTCCTCGGTGAGAGGCATTTCACCGAACTGTACGGTATGCATGACCTCTTTTCCTGCGCGGAAGATGCGCAGCTCTGCCGTATCACCGACACAGACGCCCTGTGTCCACGTATCAAGCGCATCGAGGCTTGGCATTGCGATACCGTTGACTGCAAGAATGATATCACCGATTCGAAGGCCGCTCTTTTCTGCGTAGGAATCCGGCTCAATATAACGGATGATAACACCGACCGGTATCTGATACAGCACCGATTCCTCAGCGGTGACGGTTTCACCGCACACGCCAAAGGGTGCCCACGGGCGGGTAACGGGAACGTCGGTGGGAGTGTCCGAAGGTGCATCCGACGAATCGGAAGCAGACGTATCCTCTTCCTCTGGGGGCGCTGGGCGGTTCTGTGCGCGATGACCGTCGATCCATTCGGTAATGGATTCAATGACATCCGCAATGGGGATAGAGAATCCCATGCCCTCGTATCCCTCACCGGTCAGCTTCATGGTATTGATACCGATGACCTCGCCGTAGCGGTTGAACAGCGGGCCTCCGGAGTTTCCGGGATTGATAACGGCAGTGATCTGGATCATGTTCATCTGTCCGATGGCATTTTCCTCTGCGTCGGAAATTTCGACGGTGCGATCGAGTCCGGATACGTAGCCGTAGGTCACGGTTCCGGCGAAATCGATGGAGCCAGGCGTGCCGATTGCAACGACCTGATCTCCGATCAGCGGAGATTCTGTGCTGACGGTCACGTGCGGTGTCTGCACCGCGTCAATGCTGAGAATTGCGATATCCCGCGTGGGATCCGAGGCAACAAGCACGGCATCGTACTCCGTTCCGTCGGAAAGGATCACCTTGTACGCATCGTATCGGCGGATAACGTGGTGATTGGTGACGAGATATCCGTCTGAAGAAATGAAAAATCCGGAACCGACCGACATGTGCGTTTCATTTTTGCATTGGATGGTGACTGTGGACGGCGAGCCGTTCTGTGCGATCTGGTGCACGGTCAGCGCACCGGTAGTCATATCCTGATCGGGCAGGGAGGGATCCGTTCCGGGGGTATCGGGACGGCCGGAGGTATCTGCGGTATCGTCCTCGGATCCACCCTCGCCTGGATTGGAGTCGGTGGTTGTATGCTCGGGGGGGTATTCGTCCGTACCGGAGGGGGAATCCGTATTTCCCGTGCCATCCGTCGTATCGGCAGGCCGGCTTGGGGGCGGCGGATTCGGATCGTTGAGGGACTCCTTGTACTCGTTTTCAGACAGCGTGGGAGGCAGGGGTGTATCTGCACTGCGCACATAGGATGCACAGAGCACGACCAGGAGGGATGCAGTACAGAGCAGAAAAACGAAAGCGGTGGTCAGACAGAACGCGCACATTCCGCGGGATGCGGATTTTTTGCGTCTGCGCTGGAGGTTTTTCTGATATTCGTCGTAATTCCAACGGTACTGAAAGCCGCCCCAGCTGTTTTCACGCTCGTGATTTCCGGGCATACGTGTACTCTCCCTTCATAACCTTTTCCACTACATATTATAGCGGAAAAATTTTAACAAATCTTAAATTCGATGTTTTTCTTTTATGAAGTTTGGGTAAACAATTCCGGGTTTTGTTCACATTATCGGGTTATTGATAAGAGGCTGGTAAAAATTGTTTGTCGATGGCAGACGTCACATATCCGCGCAGCTGGCGCAGAGAGGTCGTCTGGTGAGCGTTTGTGCCGTGTGAGGACGCCAATTCCTCGGTGAATTCGTCAAGGAAATAGACGGAAAGATTGGCGCGGTTGACGTCGTAAAAGGTAACGGTCGGGACGAGCATCGGCGTTTCGATGCGGGTGCCTGTGCTGTCCTTGACAATATCAAAGGAAAGCATACCGCCAACCATGAAGTAATCGTTATACTGCGTGGAAAGGAAGTTGCCGAGGGAGTAGGTCAAAAGGGTACGGTGGCCGTTTTGTCCTTCCATCCATTCCATAGGCTGCAGGACGTGAGGATGCTCGCCGATGATGACGTCAACACCGCAGTCCGCAAGAAGCTTTGCGTATTTTTTCTGTTCGTTTGTGACGGTGAAGGAGGAGTCCTTTCCCCAGTGCATATTGACAATGACGATGTCGCTGACCTCTTTGGCTGCGGCAACGTGGCGGCGGATGACGTCTTCGTTATAGATCGGAGTAATGAGCTCGGAGGAGGAGGGCAGCTTCATGCCGTTTGTCGTATACGGATCGTACGTATACGCAAGCACTGCGATCCGGATGCCGTTCTTTTCGTGAATGCGGATTTTCTCATAATCCGCTGCATTGCGGTATCCGCCGACGAGCGTTACGGGCTGCTTGTCCCAATAATCGATGGTTCCGCGCAGACCCGCTTCCTTCATATCGCACATATGGTTGGTTGCAATGCAGACGATATCAAAGCCGGCGTCGACAAGAGCATCTCCTGCCTCCTGCGGGCCGTTGAAGTTGGGATAGCCGAAATAGCCGAGCTCCTTGCCGCCAAGCAGCGTTTCCTGGTTGACAAACGCTACGTCTGCGGCGGAAATAACGTCACGGACGTTGTCGTAGATGTAGGTGAAATCGTATTCTGCATCGCCGGATGCGTGATTTTTGGCATCCTCGATGATGGCGGAGTGAATGATATTATCTCCGACGGCGACAAAGGAAACACGGTGCTCGTCACTGTCGGGGGGAGGGGGGATGTGATCGTCCGGCTGTGTGGACGGTGTTCCCGTATCGGTGTCGGAGGGCTCTGTAACAGAGGCGTAGTCATCGGGCTTTGCCGCAGAATCCGGACGGCGCAGGATGTCGTTTTCCTCCAATCCGGCGCCGGGGGCGGGGGACGTCAGATGTGTGATTTTTTCAGGTGCCTTGCCGGAGCTGCCGTCAAAGCAGGCCGTTGACAGGAAAAGAACAGAAAGCAGAAGCATTGACAGAATGCGTTTCATGTGGATACCAGACTCCTTGCTCGTTATGGATTGTAATGGCGTTTTATTAATTATATCATTAATTCATGAACAAGTCAAGAAAATTTCGGAAAACACGATGAAAGTCGGCTGTGCGACCGGCGGCCGGATGGGGGCATTGTGCTGTCTGCGGATACTGAGCAGAGGGGGGATACGGTCTGTTTTCGCGCTGATCTGTACGAATTTCTGCGTTTTGTGAAAATTATGTGGAAATATCTGAAAACCCCTTGCCAAACGACCGGATATCGTGTATAATAATAGCAACGAAGAGAATGTGCTTCTCTAAAACAGAAAGGAATAGTACTTATGGGAAAGTTTATTGTTCGTGCAACCAATACCGGCTTCAAGTTTGATCTCAAGGCTGGAAACGGTGAGGTCATTGCTACCTCTGAGGTTTACGCTTCTCTTGCATCCTGCAAGAAGGGTGTTGCTTCGGTTATTCGGAATGCTCCTGTCGCCGGCATTGAAAATCAGACGGTTGAGGGCTTTGCGGCTGTTAAGCATCCGAAGTTTGAGATCTACCAGGACAAGGCGGGCGAGTTCCGCTTCCGCCTAAAGGCAACCAACGGCCAGATCGTTGTCGTTTCTGAGGGTTACACTGCTCTTGCAGGCTGTGAGAACGGAATTGCATCCGTGAAGAAGAATGCTGCTGATGCAGAGATCGTTGATAAAACCGCTGAATAAGGAGATATACTGTAATGGCATTTGACATCAAGAACGTTTTGGGCAAGGTCATGGGCGGAGATGCAGACTTCGACATCAAGGAGCTCTCCGAAAAGGCCGTTGACACCATCAAGGGTGATGAGAACCTGTTAGAGTCCTTCAAGAAGGATCCCATCAAGGTCGTTGAGAAGATTTTGAACGTTGATCTTCCTGACGAAATCCTCGAGAAGATCGTGGAGGCTGTTAAGGCGAAGATGAATCTTGACGACGCAAAGGACGCCATCGGCAAGATTGCAGGTCTGTTTAATAAGGATTGATACGTGATTGGGCTGCTGCGAGGAATGTCTTGCGGCGGCCCATCCTTATGCAGAATACAGAAAGCACGCTCCGCACGGTGCAGAACACATCCGTGGGGCGTGCTTTTTTTATTTGCGGTTGATGGGGCTCTGCATATCGGGGGTGGGGATCGTTGTATTGCTGATGAGGCTGCGATACGCGGCAGGCGTGACAATATAGTGGTCTGAAACCTCGATATTTACGGCGGAAAAGGCGCGCTGCAGACGGTCGGTTAAGAGAAGATCCGCTTCCGACGGAAGGGTGCTTGAGCCCGTGTGATTGTGTGCAAACACGACGGAATCGCAATGATAGCTGACGGCGGCTGTTACACATCGATTGATGTCAACGGCTGCGCGCCGTGAAGTGCCGTCGGCAATGATGATGTCACGGATATGACGACCGTCAGCGTCAAAGAGGAGCATAATGGCCTGCTCCTTGTTGTAATTCATGAAGAAGAGTCTGTGCAGATAAGCAACGACATCCTCCGGTGTACTGAAAAGAGTGTTCGTGCGGCGGATATCCTCGCGTCTGACACAGAATCGTACGATGGTTGATATCAGGCGCAGTAAAAAGACCGTTTTGCCGCCGACACCCGGTACCATCTTCAGATCGTGCTCGGTTGCGGATAAGACACCGGACAGCGTGCCAAAGCGCGCGAGCAGGCGATGCGCCGTTTCGTTTGTATTGATGCGGGGCTGTGCGAAAAAGAGAAGAATCTCAAGAAGCTCATGCTCGGCAAGTGCGCTGTCCGAAATGCCGGCAATGTCGGCAGACAGGAATTTCTCCCTCATGCGCTCTCTGTGTCCCTCATGCAGATTTTCTTTATTGTCAATCACTTTACGCATAGAAATAAATCCATTATACATATTGCAGCAGTGGCTGCGGGATGTGTGCACTGCGTATATGCAATGCGGAATCCTTGCATATAGTATAACATGGATCTGCGAATATGTCAAGTTATGAGGTGCATTTGTAAACGAATATCTGTGCGGTACCGGAGGATGGACCCGGTGGGGGCGTGCGTCACGTAAGCGGCGCCGCGCCTGTTTCAATTTCACCGCAGATCTGCGAGGGAGGGAGAGATAGATAGCAAGATGCATCGGATAAGCATATACTGCGTTGCCGGGAAACCGGAAATTTCTATCAGGAGACTTACAATGGCTATTTTCTCTAATCAGGCAACGCTGACAATCGGCAACACATCTGTTGAGTCCAATATTGCCTACGGCGAGATTCTGGACGTACTGACAGTTTCAAAGACGGCCCTTGAAGATGCGTATACCCCCGGTGATACGATCACGTATGTGGTTGCACTTCGCAATACGGGAAACACCGCATTGACGGCGCTTACCGTTTCTGATGATTTGGGCGGATCTGCGTGGAACGGCTCGACTTTGTATCCGTTGGCGTATATGGATGGCTCTGTTATGCTCTATATCGACGGTGTGCTTCAGCCGGCTCCCGCTGTCACGGCTGGCCCGCCTCTTTCATTTACCGGTATTACAGTGCCGGCAGGCGGTGATGCGATCATCATTTATCAGGCACGCGTCACATCCTTTGCAGATCCTATGTCACAGGGCACAGTAACGAATACGGTCACCGTTACCGGCAACGGGCTCAGTACTCCCGTAACGGACAGTGAAACGGTTGGAGTCAATTCTGCTCCGGCACTCAGCATCACGAAGACGATTTCGCCTGCACAGGTTACGGACAACGATCGCGTCACTTACGCGTTTCTGATTTCCAATACCGGTAATACGGCAGTCGTTGCAACGGATGATGCGATAATCACAGATACGTTTGATCCGATTTTGACCGATCTTACGGTTATCTTCAACGGGACGGTCTGGACGGAGGGAACGGAATACACCTACGATGCTGCAACGGGAGAATTTGCAACCTTGCCCGGAAGCGTGACAGTCCCTGCTGCCGACTATGTGCAAAATCCCGTTACCGGTGAATACACCGTTACGCCGGGAACGTCCTCGCTTACCGTCACGGCAACGATCTGACGGCAGAGCGCTGCGCGTTTTTTCTGATTCCGCCGATGGCGGAGCGTGATGAATAAGACGTGCAGACTGCATGGCGACCGTCATACCCAGACATGGGCTTTGGCGGTCGCTTTCCATGTGTTTGGACTTTAGATTCCATATGTTTTTGTGAGTGGATCCTGAAAGATCCCGATTTTTGGCGTGACAAAGGTGAATACTGCAAAAAGCAGAGCGATTACGCAAAGCGTGAGCAGTGCCGCCCCGGGAGATTTGCAGTGTGTTGTTATTGTACGGAGGAGAGAGGCTTCATACGCGTACGCTGCTGCTGCAGATATGAAGAAAATGATAATATTAATCCAATCCGGCGATACCCCGATTACGCCGTTATAGGTATAGAACAGGATTGGAATCAGAGCAAGGCCCAGAAGAATTCCGCGGAGCTTTATGCACCAAAAGTCCTTGCGTTCCTTGAAAAAGAAGCTCTGCACGACCGCGAAGACGAGCATTGGCCAAAAGAGCAGCTTCATATGCTCCCAGGTTGATTCATTTACGCCGGAAAACGGTGCGATCCAGATTGCTGCATCGAGCCAATCGTACAAAAAATGCAGTACGGTGCCGCCGAGTGCGGTCACGGCAAAGCCCCATAGCTGCCAGGTGTTCACTGCTTGCTTCATAATAATCACCCCTCCCCGGGCTAAATTCGGGTCGCTTTGTGACCCCGGGTTGCCGCAAGTTTTCAACTTGCAACACTCCCCCTTCCATTCCTTTTTCATAAATCATTGTATTTCAAATGGCAGGATGATATGCTTTCATTATATTTTTTTCAGAATCGTAAGCGCTTGAATGAAGCCTTACCTGCATCACACAAGGCGCGCGGGCTGATCCTTGCAGTGCTTGGCCTTGATAAACCCAATAAACCCGCAATAAACACCTGTGGCAGATTGACAAACAAGGGAAAATAGTATATAATAAAACAAACGCAGATATCTTTTGATCATTGGCGTGTGCGCTGCCGTATATTCGCGTGGGTGACTGCGCGTATCGCATGCGCGTTTTGAGAAACGCACCGTCATGGCTGATGAATGAACCGTTATACAGCAGAGAAAACAAGGACTTTGTGAATGCACAGAAAGGAGTATTTTATGCCACTTGAAATAGTGAGAAACGATATAACGAAAATGAAGGTGGATGCGATTGTCAATGCTGCCGACGAGTCGCTCTTGGGCGGAGGCGGTGTTGACGGTGCAATTCACCGCGCCGCAGGGGCAGGATTGCTCGCCGAGTGCAGAACGCTTGGCGGCTGCAAAACAGGAATGGCCCAAATTACGGGTGGATATAATCTGCCTGCGAAGTACGTAATACATACCGTCGGTCCGATCTATAACGACGGCAAGCATGGTGAAAAGGCGTTGCTTGAATCCTGCTACCGCGAATCTTTGGCTCTTGCGAAGGAGCATAACTGCGAAACCGTGGCTTTCCCGCTTATATCGTCGGGCGTGTACGGATACCCCAAGGATCAAGCATTGAAGGTTGCTATCGACGTTATCAGTGACTTTCTTCTTGAAAACGAGATGACGGTCTATATCGTCATATTCGACAAGGATACCTATCAGATCAGCGAGAAGCTGTTCTCTGATATTGCCGAATACATTGACGACAATTATGTGGACGAGCATACCGATTACAGACGCGAGCGTATTCGCATGAACGCGTTGCCGTCAATGGCTCCGTGCGCAAGGAGAAAGAAATCTGACATTGATTCCTTTGAGATGTGTGAGTGCAAGGCAATGGCAGTCGGCAGTGGGCTTGACGATGCACTTTCGCAGATGGATGAAAGCTTTTCCGAGATGCTTCTCCGCAAGATCGACGAGAGGGGAATGACCGATGCACAGTGCTATAAAAAGGCAAACATTGACCGCAAGCTCTTCTCGAAAATCCGCAGTGACGTGAACTACAAGCCTTCAAAGCCGACCGTTCTTGCCTTTGCCATTTCACTTGAACTTACCCTTGCCGAAACAAAAGATATGCTGATGAAGGCAGGCTTTGCGCTGTCGCACAGCAATAAGTTTGACATCATCATTGAATATTTCATCAAAAACGGGAATTACAATATTTTTGAAATTAATGAGGCTCTGTTTGCCTTTGACCAAAGTTTGTTAGGAGCGTGATACAATGTTGAAGTTTATCTGTTACCCCAAGTGCACCACC
>JAGBZV010000163.1 GCA_017628075.1 Clostridia bacterium | reverse complement strand
GTCTGAATGATCTCTTCCTTATCAAGACCGATCAGCGGACGCAGAATCGGACGATCCGCTGCATTTTCCGTGACACAGAGAGCCGCCAACGTCTGGCTCGCAACCTGGCCAAGGCTTTCACCCGTAATAAGCGCCGGAGCACCGATCTCCGCTGCCATACGGCAGGAAAGACGCATCATGAAACGACGCAGAAGAAGTGTGAAATAGTCCTCCTCGCAATTGTCACGCAATGCCTCCTGGATCTTTGTAAGAGAAATGACGTGCATACGCATACGTCCGCAGTATTCGCTCATGATCTTGGCAAGAGTATGGACTTTTTCACGGGCAAGATCGCTTGTATAGGGGATACTCTCAAAATAAAGCGCATCCAGCGCCATGCCGCGGCGCGCCATGCGATACCCTGCCACCGGGCTGTCGATACCGCCCGAAAGAAGCAGAAGGCCGCGGCCGCCTGTACCGACCGGAATACCGCCGGCCCCTTTTTCCTGGCCTGCGTGGATATACGCAGCGTGATCCCGCACCTCAATCCGAACCGTAATATCAGGATCGGTCAGATTGACACGCAGGTACGGCATCACGGACAGAATCTCGCCACCGATTTCTCCGGCAAGCACCGGGGATGTAAGCGGGAATTTCTTATCGGAACGCTTCGCCTCCACACGGAACGTTTTCACGCCGGCAAAGCGCTCGGGAAGATATTCCTTGGCAACGCGGGCAATGTCCTCCAGTGTCTTCTCTGCGACCGCAGCACGTGTAATGCCGACAAAGCCAAAAATATGCTTCGCCTGGCGGTACATTTCTTCAAAATCTTCCTCGTCACTCATCGGGGCGATACACACGGTGCTCTGCGAGTAGGTGACCTCAAACTTTCCCACACGAGCAGCACGGCGTCGAACTTCACGCACCAGTGTACTCTCAAACTGAGAACGGTTGGCCCCCTTCAAAATGATCTCACCATATTTACAAAGTATAACTTCTCTCATAAAATTCCATTCGTCTCCGCTTATTCATCGAAAATACAAAACATAGCCTCGTCCGCGCACAGACTGGATAAGCACGGGAAAATCACACAGCTTCCGGCGCAGATACCCGACGTATACGTCAACCGCATTACTTGCATCCCGCGCAAAGCCGGCGCCAAGCACATCCCGCTGCACACATTCCGGTGACGCAGCAAGAAGCATACGGTACATCTCCCCTTCACGCAGTGAGAGACGGACACGCTTTTCACCGCAAACCGCCTCCGAGGCAGCTTCGTCCCAATATAGTGTCTCCGCCGGTTTCTCAGATACCGGGAGCACATCGGCACGGGTCCCTTCCGACAGTGCATCAATAGCCGCAAAAAGATCCTCGTAACGAAACGGACGCGTCAGGCAACGATACAAAAGTCCGCCCGGCAGCATACGTACAGGCGGAACCGCTCCGATAAACAGAACCGGGATTCTCTCCGCTGCCGCATCCAGCGCCGCACGGAACGCTATTTCCGAATCGCTCTCGCACAGATACATCCGGGGTTGTACCCCTTCTGCCGATTCACCCGAGACGCCGCACAAAACACGCAGCATCTCCCGCAGACAATCATCCTCCGCAAAGAAAATGATTTCACCATCCGTCCAAAACGAACGGCGGTCCAGCCAATTCCAATGTGTTTGTTTTTCCATATGTATATCATACCAATTTTCCTGCCTTTTGTCAACAAAAACACAGCGCGATTCGCATAAAGTTCTTGACTTTCCCCAGAATCCATGCTATACTTCCTGCAGATATTTCTATACAATGAAAGTGTAGTACAGGTCGGAGGTGTTATATAATTATGGAAAAAATTAGAGTTGGCATCATTGGGCTTGGTGGCCGTGGCAAAGATGGATTGAAGAGCAATCTTCTGGAATTGCCCATGGTTGAAGTTACCGCTGTTTGCGATCTTTATGAGGACCGCGCACAGGAGGGAGCCGCCGCAGTATATGAAAAATACGGCAAGCATCCGCTCGTCACGCAGGACTATCACGACATCACCACATCTTCTGATGTAGATGCTGTTGTTGTCACC
>JAGBZV010000162.1 GCA_017628075.1 Clostridia bacterium | reverse complement strand
TGGACGACCATATCGCTTGAGAAGACCTTGGCTACGGAAAAATCGGCTGCGAATGGGACGTCGTAGGTGTCACCGACGACGGTCGGCGGTGTGGGGGCAACGGTGTATGCTGCGGTGGTGGATGCAGTGGTGCCTGTGACGTCGCTGCCTTTGGGCCCTGTACAGGAGATGAAGAAAAGAGAGGAGAAGATACAAAGCAAGGACAGGAATATTGTCCGTATGGGTCTGTTTGTGGTCAGCATGTTTTTTATTCTCCTTTGTTTGTTGTGATGTGGGAGGTGCATTTTTGGAAAACATCGGCTGGTGGCGCGGCCAAGGGGAAGGGTGGTGGCTTGCGCTGCGGTGTGCCTTTTATGCTGAAACGATGCCGATGGTGCCGTCTGCCTCATAGGTGAGTGCAGACGCAAAGAAGACCTTGAGTGCCTCTGCCAGATATGCGGTATCATGGGTGCCTGCCGTTTCAAGGGGGGAGTGCATGGCAAGCTGCGGCAGACCGATATCGACGGTGTTCAGGGATACCTGTGTATTGGAGATATTGCCCAGGGTGGAGCCGCCCGGCATATCGGATCGGTTGAAATAATGCTGATGTGGGACGTTGGCGCGACGGCAGATCTCCTCAAAGAGCGCGGCGGACACGGCGTCGGTGGTATATTTCTGATTGGCGTTGTGCTTGATAACGATGCCGCGGTTCATTTCCGGACGGTGTGTCGGATCGGCAAACTCCGGATGATTGGGGTGTACGGCGTGGGCGTTGTCGGCGGAGATCATCATGCTGCGTGCGATCACCGTCATATAGTCCGCTTCGCTTCCGCCGCACGCATAGACGATGCGGTGTAGGGTATCGGAGAGAAGCAGGCCTGCGGCGCCCTGCTTGGTCGTGCTGCCGACCTCCTCGTTGTCAAGGATTGCGCAGACGGCCGCGGTATGTGCAGACGGCGCTCCGGCAAGGAATGCCGTGATGGATGCGTACGCGCACTGCAGGTCGTCCAGCCTTGGGCTGGAAAAATATTCGTCGTGCGGTCCCCAGACGTATCCCATCTCGCGGTTGTAAAGATACAGATCTGCGGAGAGAACATCCTCCTCTGCGACGCCTGCGGCCTCTGCAATTGCGGCACGGAAGGTGTTGGCGGCCGCTCCGTCCCCGTACAGCGGGACGAAATCGCAGGCAGGATTGAATTCCTTGACGCGCGTCATGTGCGGTGCGATATTGGGCATCAGAAGACTGTTTTTGTCAAGATTGACGAGCACGGGCTTCATTTTTCCGCTTTCCGTACGGACGAGCAGCTTGCCTGCGGCAGACAGCGGGCGGTCCATCCACGCCGTGCCGATCATGCCGCCGTAGGGCTCGGCATTGATGCGCGTGTACGCCGGCTGTGTCAGCTCTGCGCTGTCCTTGATCTTGAAGGAGGGGGAATCGGAGTGAGATGCACAGATCATAAAGCCGGAGAGGGTGTCCTTTGGCATCCGGAAGGCGATGAGAGAGGAGCCGTTTCTGCGGATGAAGTAGGATTTACCCGGAGCAAGCGGGGTGGGGGACGTTTCTGACACCTCCTCGCATCCGGCTTTTAGAAGCAGCTGCGCTGCGTTTTCACAAACGTGAAAGGGACTGGGGCTGTCGGCAATAAAACGGATCAGCTGTTTGGTGATTTCCATGGGAGAGCTCCTTTGTGTGTATCGTTACACTCTCGTGTTTTCGATGCGGTTGCCCTTTTCGTCGAGCAGGCGCATCTTTTCGTCGTAAAGACGGTGGGAGAGGTCTACGTAGTATTTATGGGGATTTTCAAAGCGCTTCACTTCTTCCCAAAGGTGAGCGACCTCGTTTTGACAGTAGGCGCGAATCTCATCAATCGTGGGGGATTGATAGACGCACGTGCCGTTTTCGAAGATGGGAACAAGGAGCTGGCGCAGGTAGTAATCGGTTACGCGCTTGCGCTTCCAGGTGTTGTCGGGATCGAAGATTTCAAGCGGCATGGATTCGTCGATGGGCGGCTCGTCCCAGACGCACATCATGTCTGCGATGGGCTCGTTGGAGGCGCGGTCAAAGATGCGGAACACGCGCTTGAAGTGGGGCGTGGTGATTTTTCCCGCATTTTCGGAGATCTTGATTTTGGGAATGACGTTACCCTCCTCATCCTCCTTTGCAACGAGCTTATACACGCCGCCGAACACGGGATCGCTCTTGGCTGTGATGAGGCGCTCACCGACACCGAAGGAATCGATTTTTGCGCCCTGATGGAGGAGGTCGCGGATGATGTATTCGTCAAGGGAATTGGAAACGACGATGCGGCATTCGTACAGGCCTGCTTCATCGAGCATTTTCCGTGCTTTTTTGGTCAGATAGGTCAAATCGCCGGAGTCGAGGCGGATGCCGCACGTACGGATTCCCTGCGGCAAAAGCACCTCGCGGAAGGCACGGATGGCGTTCGGGACACCGGAATGCAGAACGTCGTAGGTATCGACCAGAAGCGTGGCGTTATGCGGGTACAGCTCGCAGTAGGTGCGGAAGGCCTCGTATTCCGTGTCAAACATCTGTACCCAGGAATGTGCCATCGTTCCGATGGCGGGAATGTGATGGATCCGGTCGGAGAGCGTGCAGGCGGTTGCGGAGCATCCGCCGATGTATGCGGCGCGCGCACCGAGAATGGCACCGTCGGAGCCCTGCGCTCGCCTGGAGCCGAATTCTGCGACGGGGCGTCCGTCTGCCGCGCGGACGATGCGGCTTGCCTTGGTTGCAATCAGCGATTGGTGGTTGATGGCAAGGAGGAGGAACGTTTCGATGAACTGCGCCTCTACGGCACGGGCACGGACGGTAAGAATGGGCTCACCCGGAAAGATCGGCGTGCCCTCCGGTACTGCCCAGATATCTCCCGTGAAGCGGAAGTGTGCAAGATAGTCGAGGAAGTCCTCGGAGAACGTCTTTTTTTCGCGCAGAAATGCAAGATCCTCCTCCGAGAAGTGCAGGTTGGATATATATTCAATGACTTGCTCAAGTCCCGCCGCGATGGCGTAGCCGCCGCCGTCGGGGATCTTGCGGAAGAAAACGTCGAAATAGGAGATCTCATCGCCCTTTCCGGACATGAAATAACCGTTGGCCATTGTCAGCTCGTAGTAGTCGCAGAGAAGCGTATAGTTATAAGAGGTCATTTGGATCCGTCCTTTTTGTGAATCA
>JAGBZV010000161.1 GCA_017628075.1 Clostridia bacterium | reverse complement strand
GTTTCATGAGGAGAATGCTCGTTTTTTGTGTTATTGAAGAATCCGACACACAGTATCCACGATGCTTCCGGCATCAAGACCAGCCGTATCGATCATGCGGCGGCCTTGTTCCGATGATGCAAACGGATTTCGGATTGCAAGCACTGCGGTGCGGATGGATGCCTCCTCGCAGGATTCACGCAGCAGATCGGATAGGATCATGGATGCACCGCCTGTATAGATGCCTTCCTCAAGAAAGACGATCGCACGGGTGGCTGGAGTCACGTGCATTCGGATCTCCTCGGCGCGCGCCGCATACGGAGTCAAACGCTCCATAAGCAGAACGCCGCAGGAAATACCGAGAACCTCAAGCGTTTCCTCTGCGCGTACTGCCTCCTCGGCAATTCTGCCGTACGTGACGATCAGCACGCTTTTTTCCTGCGCAATCGGCATGAAGTCTGCCTTGAGCGGCGCGGTGGGTGCGGTATGTGCAATGAAGCGCGCGTACAGGGCTTCGTTCGGTGCACCCTTGGGATATCGGATGGCAAAAAGACAGCCTGCATCGAAGGATTGCTCTAAAAAGCACCGCAGGGAATCGTAGGACATCGGCTGACAGATTTCGGTTCCGGGAATTTGTGAAAGCATCGCTACGTCAAAAATTCCGTGGTGTGTTGCGCCGTCGTCCTCGTTGTATCCTGCGCGGTCGATGCAAAGCGTCATGGGTAAGGACTGCAGGGCAACGTCGTGGATGAGGTTATCATAGGAGCGCTGCAGAAATGAGGAATAGATAGCGGCAATGGGGTGCAATCCGCCTGCGGCAAGTCCTGCACCGAACGTGATCGCGTGCTCCTCTGCAATACCGACGTCATAAAGGGCTTCCGGCTTGGACTGCGCGACACAGCGAAGTCCCGTTCCGTTGGTCATTGCGGCCGTGATCACACGCAGGTCATTGCGTTCCTGCATAAAGCGCAGAAGCGTCCGACCAAAGACTTCGGAATAGCTGAGGGCATCCTCATGTCGCTCCGCCTCCGGCTGTGTATAGCGTCCGGGAGGAATTGCGTGAAACACGTCCGGAGCCTTTTCCGATGGCTCCCAGCCCTTGCCTTTTTGCGTTTTCAAATGCACGAGAACGCTTTGACCGGACTCCTTTGCAACGCGCAAAAGCGTTTCTACCGTTTGCGGATCGTTGCCGTCTGCAGGTCCAAGATAATATAAGCCGAGATTCTCGAAATAATTGGAGTGATATAACAGATTTTTGACCGTTTTCTTTGCCTCACGGACACCGTCGATCAGGGCGTTTCCTATAAGGGGAAGACGCGATAGTGCCGTACGTGTATTGTTCTTGATGTCATGATACCCCTCGGAGGCACGGAGCACAGATAGGTGCTCTGCGAATCTTCCGTTGTTCTGGGAAATGGACATCTCGTTTTCATTGAGGATGATGACGAGCTTGCGGTTTGAGTGAATGTTGTTCAGCGCCTCGTGGACCATTCCGCCCGTAAACGCACCGTCTCCAACGACGCAGACCGTGTAGGCGTCGGAGTTGGCCGCGGCGTCAGCCTCAGCCATGCCGAGTGCGGCGGAGAGGGAGGTGGAGGCGTGTCCTGCACCAAATGGATCGTGTTCACTTTCTGAGCGGCGTGTAAATCCGGAAAGACCGCCGTTTGTCCGCAGAGAGGAAAATGCCTCAGCACGGCCGGTCAGAATCTTGTGGACGTACGATTGATGACCTACGTCAAAGATAATGTGGTCGTGCGGGGAATGGAACACACGGTGGATGGCAATCGTCGTTTCAACAATGCCGAGATTGGAGGCAAGATGTCCGCCGTTTCGTGTGACGTGCTCTATCAGAAATGCACGGATTTCACTTGCGAGTAAGGGAAGCTGTTCCGGCGCGAGTGCACGGACGTCCTCCGGAGAATGAATCTCCTGTAAGATTTGATACTTCATTGGAATCACCTTTTAGTATTCGGCTTGAATTGATACAGATATAGTATACCACAAAATTCAAAAAGTTTCAAGAGATATCTGCAAAAAAGAACCGTGGGCAGTGGGGGCGACCTGTGGCGCTTATCATACGGGACCGATCTTTACTGTTCTTCAGTGGAATCAAGATTGCGGTAGATACGAACGAGCATCTCGCGAAGCTGCTCCTTTTCCTCATTGGAAAAACCGTTGAGCGCATGCGCCTCAGTTTTGCTTTCGGTATCCTGCAGAATACGGCAGACGGACTTGCCGTGCTCTGTCAGATGGATTCTGCTCAGACGCATATCGAGGTTGTCGGAGCCTCTGCGAATATACCCATCCAGCTCCATTTTCCGGATGAGAAGACTGATGGTCGGGGCCTTCAGGCGGGTAGCACGGATCAGGTCAAGCTGCGTGATACCGTCACGGATCGAAAGAAACGCAAGAATACGCCGTGCGCCTGTCTGCAGGGAGAGTGTCTTTGATGCGTCTGCGCTCAAGTCATCAAGCAGCCGTGCGGCATCGCACAGAAGCGCGTTGGTCGTCTTGGATTCAAGCGGCGCAAACAGAGCACCGTCTGTGCCTCTGTATTGCTTTTTCATGGCGGATACCCCCAAAAATGCGTAATTTCGATGAAAATCGTTTTCTGCTGCATGGTGTGATTATATCACAAGTGCGTTCATTTGTCAAGCATGAAGCCTTTTTTCGTGATACACAGTCAACTTCGACGGGCGATTCTGCCTTATTGTGAAGGTTTTTCGAATTTTTTTCAAATGTTATGGACAAACACGCTGTTTTCTGTTATAATGAATATACTGGGCGGCCGTGCGTGCAATGCACCCTTTGCCACCCGCAATCCGACCTTGAAAGGAAGCCTTCCGCAGCGGAGGCTGTGGTGCTTGTCATGAAATCTCTGTTCCGTGTGCTTCTGTGTCTGATCGCTCTTTGTGTGACGCTTGCCTCGGTGTCCTGTATCGGTCAGTCCGTTCACGATTATTCCGGTGATGAAAGGTTTGCCGCATTGTTTGCAGACGGTGACAACGCCTCGGTCAAGGAGCTTAAAAATGTCATTATTGCACACATTGAGGCTTTCAACGCAGGAAATGCGGAGGAATACTTTTCGTTGTTTGGCATGGAGCGTGACGACCTCAATTTCAATATTGCACAGTTTCAATCCATGCGCGTGTCGTATACGCTGACCAATACCATTGAGAGTATTCATACAGCCTTTATTAATGAAGATAACGCGCAGGCTCTGATCACCATGACCTGTAGATGTGTGAATAAAGAAACCGGCGAGGTTGCGTATTATTACAGAACGGAATTGACCTACACGCTTGTGCGTGACGGAAAATGGACCGTTACGCTTCAGGATCAAGGGCAGGAGGATGACCTGATGTATCTTGAAACCGAGGCAGAAGCAAAATAATTTAAAACCGTAATAAAAACGTATGGGTGTGTTGCAAGTTGAAAACTTGCAACACACCCGGGTCACGAAGTGACCCGAATTTCCCGGTTTTCATGCGATTTTCGCATGAAAATGTACCTCGGATGAGGGGCGAGGGAAACTTCTATGGGGCTGGGGCACGTAAGTGCAACAGCCCCATATGGCGTTTATGGGGATTGGGGATCAAATCTCCTCAAGAAGTGCCTCAAGCTCATTCAGCGCGTCGGCAAATACTGCAAGTGCATTTCTGACGTTATCAGGCTTTGTCAGGTCAACGCCTGCAATCTTGAGCTCATCGATCGGGTAATCCGAGCCGCCCGTTGACAGGAATTTCAGATATCCGGATGCATCGCCCGGAGGCGGTTGCCCGGTATACCGAAGAATTACAGGATGAAATTGCCTTTTATCGGTTTATGCAGTTCCTGTTTTTCAGGCAGTGGAATGCCCTGCGTGGATACGCAAAGGAAAAGGGCGTTGCCTTTATCGGTGATATTCCCATTTATGTCGCAATGGATGCAGCTGATGTGTGGAGTGAGCCGCAATATTTCCAGTTGGATGAGGAGAATATGCCGGTGGAGGTTGCCG
>JAGBZV010000160.1 GCA_017628075.1 Clostridia bacterium | reverse complement strand
GTTTCCTGTCATGGAGGTGTGACCCGTGTAGGCTTCGGATGCCTTGCCGTATGCGCGAAGGTCGTCGATAAGCTGCTTGGTCTTGGCAGCGGAAGCGTCGTAAATGCCGTTCAGATTATCCTCCACGCTGTAATCCAGCTTTTCATCTACCTTCACATCGCTAATATAAAGCTCTGCATCGATTTTTTCACCCAAGCACTGAGGATTGATACCTTCAAAGGTGAATACGTACACGTCCTGATCTTCGATGTAGGCGGATTCTCTGATCTCGGTGATCGTTCCGAGGTAGGTGACCTTTATCCGGATCATTTCTTGTTCCACCGTTGATTCATAGTTCTTAACGTAATATTTCATCGAAATATCGCCGCCAAGATTGACCTGAAACCCAACGAATTCTGCTCCGGTGTCTTCTGCTTCTGCGGCACTCGCTGTGACCGACATTCCCACAAAGAGGGTTGCGACCATCATGACCGATATGATCAGAACGAGGAGCTTATTAGTGCGCTTTGTTTTCATGATAGTTCCTCCTTGGAATGATAGTTAATTTGTATCCATCGGCAGATCAATGCCGGGGTTTTCGTCCTTGGGCGGGTTCACCGAGTTCTGACAGCCCTCATTGTCACAAACGTAATCGTGGTCAGCATCGGTGTGCTCTGCCTTCGCTTCAACTACGACCTGATCACATTCGGTGCAGTTTTGAGCCGTGGTGCAATTTCCGTCATCATCTTCAGCCGTATGAGCTGTTTTACCCGCCGTCATAACCGTATCGCAATGCTGACAGGTAATTGCTGTGGTGCAGTCACCGTCATCTGCCTTGGCGGCATGGCTTGCGTTGGCTGCAGTCGTGACCTTACCGCAATCCTTGCAGGTGATTGCCGTCGTGCAGTCGCCGTCATCAGCGTTCGGTGTATGGCTTGCCTTGGCTGCAGTGGTTACCATTCCGCAATCCTTGCAGGTGATTGCCGTTGTGCAGTCGCCGTCGTCCGCGTTCGGTGTGTGGCTTGCATTGCCTGCGGTTGTTACCTTGCCGCATTCGCTGCAAGTGATCGCTGTCGTGCAATCGCCGTCATCGGCATGGGGAGTGTGACTTGCTTTGCCTGCAGTTGTTACCGATCCGCAATCCTTACAGGTGATTGCCGTCGTGCAGTCGCCGTCATCGGAATTCGGGGTATGGCTTGCATTACCGGCTACGGCTACCTTGGTGCAATGCTTGCAGATGATTGCGGTTGTGCAATCGCCATCGTCCGCACCGGCTTCGTGAGCCGCCTTTGCCGCTGTTGTAACGTGCTCACAACCGGAGCAGGTTACTGCCGTGGTGCAGTCACTGTCATCGGCGTTTGCCGTGTGAGCTGTTACCGCCGACTTATCACCGCAAGCACATTCGATCCAGTGGTTCTCGGTATCGTATTTGGGAATATTGTGGTTATGGGTGTGATCAAGCTCCGGCGCGATCACATATTCGCAGACCGTACACTTTTCAGCCTTATGCTCTGTTGCAGCACCGTCAGAAGTATGTCCTACAACCGTATCGGTCTTGGTACAGCCTGCATTGCCACATACGTGCCAGTGTCCGGTAGCATCTTTCTGCCATGCTCCGCTGAAGTCATGAGCTTTCGCTTCGGTTGTTACCTTGCCACAATCCGTGCAGGTAACTGCTGTGCTACAGTCGTTATCATCAGCTCCGGGCGTATGCGCCGTCTTTGCCGCCGTTGTGACCTTGCCGCAGTCCTTACAGGTGATTGCTGTGGTGCAGTTGCCGTCATCTCCATTGGGTGAGTGACTCGTCTTGCCCGCGGTCGTCACCTTGCCACAGTCCTTGCAGGTGATTGCGGTTGTGCAATCGCCATCGTCTGCATGAGGAGTATGAGATTTCGCTTCGGTCGTTACCGTTCTGCAGTCCTTACATTTGATTGCGGTCGGGCAATCGCCGTCATCGGCTTCGGGAATATGACTTGTTTTAGCCGCCGTCGTTACTTTACCACAATCCTTGCAGGTGATCGCAGTGGTGCAGTCGCCGTCGTCTGCATTCGGTGTGTGAGATTTCGCTTCGGTCGTTACCGTTCCGCAATCCTTACAGGTGATTGCCGTGGTGCAATCGCCGTCATCTGCGTTCGGTGTGTGTCCGAGTGCCGAGCCTTCGGTTGCACCGCAGACCGTACAGGTCTTGGGCGTGTCACAATCTGCATTCGCATAGCTGTGCGAAGTCGTTCTTTCTTCTCCGCATTTATTGCAGATGGCGTCGCAAGCATTGTCATAACTGTGTTTGCATTTTTTCTTACCGCAAGCAGTAAAGACAAGGCTGAATGCGAGCAATATGCAAACCGTTAGAAACAGCGTTCTTTTTTTCATATTGTTTTCTCCTTAATTATTATAATATAAAACTTATAAAACTCCATTCTTCCAATCCACGAAAGAAATAATCGTCAAGGTTTGTTTGTATGGTTAGTTCATCTAACCATACAAGGGGATATCCCCTTGTCATTTGATATTCAACATATCTTTGAAAGCCTGCTCGTTTGTTTGTTCAACGTGCTTTTTGAAATCCGCAATGGATTGCTTTCCGATTTTTCGGTAGTCCATTGCAAAAACTTTTTGGATTTTAAGTTCCCTTACATCGGCAGGAACGCCGTAAATACCAAGGATATTGTGTATCGCACCTATTATTCTGGTTTCAAAAGAAACCGGATCTCCGGCTACCATCAAAGTCGCAAACTCTATTCCGGATGCCAAAATTTCAGCCTCCACAAACTGTTCGTGAGTCCAATTGGGACGATAATTCTTAAATACTTCTTTTGCTCGTGCGGTATCATTCTTTCGGATTGCCGCAAGACACAAAGGACTCGCATAGGAAGAAAGTATAAAATCCTTAATGATTTCATCATCCTCACACGCACCCGCCATAGCCGTCAATTCCAAACAAATCGCGAGAACGGAGCTGATACCGTCATCGGCTTCCTTTTCTATCTGTTTCCATTGGAATTCACAAAGCATAGCAACCAGTTCTGCAAGCAAATGATCCTTTGTGGGATAATGAAACGTTAAATTTCCCGTACTCATCTGTAATTCCTTTGCAATGGAAGAAACCGTAGTACGAGTAAAACCCTTTTCCAAAAATTGCTTTGTTGCTTCTTGAACGATCTCTAATTTTGTAAGAGAGCCTCTATTTATTCGAGCCATCATACCCCTCCTAATAGCTACTTCTTCTTAAAAACACAAATTATTTGTTTCTCAACAACATTATAGCACACATGCTATTAAATTGTCAATACTATTTATGATAATTTCTTCAAAATTGTTTTATTTCCAAAAAAATGACTTTCTCTGGCCAAACGATAAAAAACATTCATTTATATTTTTAAGTCATTGGACAAATAAATTTCTGTTTATATATCAAACTCGCTTGAAAAAGTTATCGCTCATCACAAAAAGTCCCTTGAAAAAGTTGTTGATTGAACAAAAAAGTCGCTTGAAAAAGTTGCGATATTTTAAAAAAGTCGCTTGAAAAAAATTTGAACTTGATGTATAATAAGATAAAACAATAAAAGGAGGACATGGATATGCTTGAAATACGCAACGTAACCAAGGTATACCGTTCCAAAACGGGTGAAGAGGTCAAGGCGCTGGATAACGTCAGCATCACCTTCCCCGAATCGGGCATGGTATTCATCCTTGGTAAATCGGG
>JAGBZV010000159.1 GCA_017628075.1 Clostridia bacterium | reverse complement strand
GTCGAAGCGTAAGTCCGCCGCATCCACAAGAACGCGGACAGACGAAGATCTTGCGTGATAAACAATTCGCGAGGTGTTGCAAGCGCTTGCAACACCTCCTTTTTTGCCTCAAACACCACAGACACACAAGGCAGCCCCTCCGTAGGACGAATATCCTGCAGAGGGGCTGCCGTTTTCAGTTTTCGGATATGCGCATACAGAGGGCCTTAGCTGTCCCGGCCGAGATACGGCACACAGCCGATGAGCGCACAGGCATTTTCATACTGAGCCTGCAGCGCTTGCTTTTCCTTTTCTCCGCGCGCTTTTTTGCGCTTCTGTGCGCGGATCATCATATTCTTCGGGGTTTCCTCCGGATCAATGAGCTCCACCGTCTGCACGTCGTAATCGTGCAGCTCCAGCCACAGACAGCGCAGAGCGTCCGTTGCGGCATCAGCGAGCTTCTGTGCCAGCATCGAATGGCGCGTGATAAACGAAAGCGGCTCCGAGTGCATCGCGTGGAAGACCTCGTGGTGACAGCAGGGCGTTGAGAGCACCGCCCGTGCGCCGAAGCGCACCGCGTTTTTTAAGACGATATCCGTTGCAACGTCGCAGGCGTGCAGGGACAAAACGAGGTCCGGCACCTCACCCGCGGGAGGCTGCATCGCGTTGATATCACCGCAGGAGAAGGTCAGCCCCTCCATACCGAGTGCTGCGGCCGTTTCGCAGCAGTATGCAATGACGTCCGGCTTGAGGTCCACGCCGTGCATCCGCACCTGCCGTCCGCGAATCGCCGTAAAATAATGATATACCGCGAAGGTCAGATAGCTTTTTCCGCAGCAAAGATCATAGATGACGATCTCACCCTCTTTTGGCAGGGCGTCGGCAACGTCCTCGACCAGCTCCAGAAAGCGGTTGATCTGACGGTACTTGGGGCGTTTTTTATCAAGGATCCGTCCGCCCTCGTCGGTGATGCCCAGCCGATAGAGAAACGCGCGCGCGCCCATATCCTCGACAGGATCCAGCAGATAGCGCTTCTTTTTATTGTGCGAGGCAAGCTGCACTGCCGTCCCAACGGGACGGATGCGGTTGAGGATCGTGCACTGCTCCTTTTTGGAGAATCGGATTTCACAGTCCCCTTCGGCAGTATGCACGTTGGTTTGGCGGTACCCACGCTCCGCCATTTCACACAGAACCTCTGCCGCCTCGGATGCGGGAATGTTGCGGTGTGATGCGCGGCCGTCCGCCCCGACGGTTTCAATCTGTATATACGCCTCCCCGCGCCGCGCAAAGGGCACCGCCGCGGTACGCATGACCTGCGCCTCACGGCATTTGGAGAAGGTGATCTTCTCAAAGGCGCGCGTCTGGCAAAGATATTCCATAATGGATCGGATGGAATTTTCCATATCGGGAGCTCCTTTCGGACTTATAACGAAAACGATGTGCAGCTCTCAAAAAAATCCGCGGCAGGTTTTTTGCCGCGGATCGCTTGATTGTGCATTTGAATGACAGATATCAGTACGCCTTGCCCCAATAAACGAGGTGCTTTGCGGGCTTTCCGCAGCAGACGCAGGTTTCTCCAAAGCCATCCTCGCCAAACGGCATACAGCGGGAGGAAACCTCAGCCACCTCCTTGAGCTTCAGCTCACATTCCTGCTCTCCGCACCACATTGCACGGATAAAGCCGGGCTTTTCCTTTGCAACGGCAATCATCTCGTCAAGAGATTCGACCGTATAGGTCATTTCCTCGCGGCGCGCAAGTGCCGCATTGTACAGTGCCTCGTTGAGCTCTGCAAGAATACGCGGGATCTCCGTTTCGAGCGCATCCAGAGAAACAAAATATTTCTCGCGGTTGTCGCGGCGGACAAGCACGCACTGATTGTTGGCAATGTCCTTGGGACCAAGCTCCAGGCGCAGCGGGACACCCTTCATTTCATACTGTGCAAACTTCCAGCCGGGCGTATTGTCGGAATCGTCGATCTTTGCACGGACGAAGGAATTGATCCTTGCTGTGACCTCGTTTGCCTTTTCCAGCACGCCCTCCTTGTGCTGCTGCACGGGAACAACGATAACCTGGATCGGAGCAACGGCAGGGGGGAGCACCAGACCGTTGTTATCGCCGTGTGCCATAATCAGCGCGCCGATGGTACGCGTGGTAATGCCCCAGGAGGTCTGGTGGCAATACTTGAGCTGATTGTCGCGGTCAAGATACTTGATATCGAATGCGTGAGCAAAGCCGTCACCGAAGTTATGGGACGTTGCACCCTGCAGCGCCTTACCGTCGTGCATCATTGCCTCAACGGTATAGGTTGCCAGCGCACCCGCGAACTTTTCCTTTTCTGTCTTGCGACCGCGCACGACCGGAATGGCCAGACACTTTTCATAGAAGTCTGCATAGACCTCGAGCATCTGCAGCGTTTCTGCTTCGGCTTCCTGTGCGGTTGCGTGCATGGTATGGCCCTCCTGCCAGAGGAATTCTCTGGTACGCAGGAACGGGCGGGTATTCTTCTCCCAACGGACGACGGAGCACCACTGGTTGTACAGCTTGGGAAGATCGCGCCAGGAACGGATCAGGTTTGCGTAATGCTCGCAGAACAGCGTTTCGGAGGTCGGACGGACGCAGAGGCGCTCGCCGAGCGGCTCAGAGCCACCGTGTGTTACCCACGCAACCTCAGGCGCAAAGCCCTCAACGTGGTCCTTTTCCTTATTGAGCAGCGTTTCCGGAATAAACATGGGCATATAGACGTTCTCATGTCCCAGCTCCTTGAAGCGCTTGTCCAGAATCGACTGGATGTTTTCCCAAATGGCATAGCCATAGGGACGGATAATCATACAGCCCTTAACCGAGGAGTAGTCGATCAGGTCTGCCTTTTTCACGATATCGGTGTACCATTGAACGAAATCCTCGTCCATCGACGTGATTTGCTCCACCATCTTCTTTTCGTTTGCCATCGTTCTATTTCTCTCTTTCGGATTGTTAATTTTTGCTATATACTAAATATTATATATCATTTTTCTCCTGCTGTCAAGGCGTTGAAAAAAAAACATCCGCACAAAGGCAAAAAAGTCGGCGCAGCGCTCGTATTCCGGAGCGCTGCGCCGTGGTTTTCATGGTTTTTCAAAATATGCAGCAAGGAGCTCGTCCACCGTGCCGTCGTACTCTGCCTCTGCCATATAGTAGAAGCCAAGCTGATTGCCGACAATATAGGTAATGATCGTCTTGCCCTGCCAATCGCACATATCAATATCAGAGTTATTGATATTGTAACCGCTCCGAATCTCCTCGAGCCGCTCGGGTGTCAGATCGAAGGCATGGGGCGCAATCTTCTTATCCTCGTTGTCAGGCATCAGAATGGGGTTATAATCGCCAACCTCCCACGTACGGAAATCGCGGGTACGGAAAATGTAATTGGAGAAGCGTCCATACGGCAGGATCATAACGGAGATCAGATAATAATATCCGTTACTGTACCGCAGCCAAGGACCGCCGTTATAGAGATCGCGGTCAAAGCAGCAATCATAATCCATCATGGTCCACTGCACAAGATCCGGCGAGGTCGCAAAGAAGCAGGTAAAATACGTACCGACGTATTCTGCCGGCTCAGAGGCCTCCATCATCAGCACGTAGCCATCCGGCCCCTTGGTCAGCGAGGTATTGAAATAGCGCCAGCCGGGATTGGAAAACAGCACGCGTCTTTCCCAATTTTCAAGATCGTGCGTTGCATACATGACAATGGTATTGCCCGAGGTCGAATCTGTACTGCTGTCATCAATCAGGACACCCAGAACGTAGACCTCGTCATTCTCCGTATACAGAGAATGGTAGTAAATATCCTCTCCAACCATCGTCAGGATCTCTCCCGTTTCATGGTCACGGATCAGGGCGCAATGATGAATACTCGGATCCAGCGGTCCGCGCGTGGGATCGGCGAGCTCCAAACGGTACAGTCTGCCGCGATAAACGAACGGCGTACATTCACCGTAGGGGCTTACCGCGCCAAGCTTGCGAAGCGTCGGAAACGGGCGCGTCATTTTAGAATTTTTATCATAATTGATAATCATACGCATTCCGATTCCCTTTCCAATACAATAGCACCTCTCCTGACGTTCAGAGCAGTACCTCGCGGCCTGTCTTTGCAGACTCGTAAAGTGCCGACAGAATCTTAATCATATTGACACCCTGGATCGGCATGTAATCCGGTTCAGCACCCTCAAGGAGGATATCCGTAAAGTGCTTGATCGCACGGTGGTGGCCGTGGCCGAGATCTTCAAACGGCGGCTTGATATCAACGAGCTTACCGGTTTCGTCCTCTGTCCAGATTGCACAGCAAATCTCATCATTCCAGGTAAAGCCGGCCTTCGTACCGCGCAGCTCAACAAAACGCCGTTCTGCCTCAATGTTGGATGCCCAGGAGAATTCGATCTGCAGGCACGCGCCGTTATCAAAGCGAATGAAGCCCATTGCGAGGTCCTCTACGTCGAAGATACCGTCAGCCTTTGCTTCACCGAACGCTGCGTGTGCGGAGTCCGCCTTTGCATCGTTATCTGCAAACTTATTGTAGGTACATCCTGTAACCGCAACGGGAGTGGGGTTGCCCATCAGCCAGATAGAGAGGTCGATCAGGTGAACGCCCAGGTCGATCAGAGGACCGCCGCCGGACTTTTCCTTCGTCGTGAACCAACCGCCCTTGCCGGGGATACCGCGGCGACGGATCCAACCGCAGCGACCGCAGTAGATCTCGCCTGCGCCGCCGTCCTCGATGAACTTCTTTAAGTACTTGGAGTTTTCCTGGTAGCGGTTGTTGCGCATGACCATCAGCACCTTGCCTGCCGCCTCTGAAGCATCCTTCATCTTCTGTGCCTCAGTAACGTTGATCGCATCCGGCTTCTCGCAGAAAACGTGCAGACCGTGCTCCAGCGCATACACAGCGATGATGGAGTGGAAATCGTTGGACGTGGAAATATCAACCGCGTCCAGCTCCTCGCGGTCAATCATCTCGCGGAAGTCCGTATAAACAGGCGTCTTCTTGCACAGGCCGTGCCGCTCGATGGCATTCGTGCACTTCTCGGGAATCAGATCACACAGCGCGACGATCTTAACACGGGAATCCTTTGCATACCCTTCAATATGAATGTTACCCATACCGCCGATTCCGACGAAGCCGACACGAAGGATCTTTTCAGGCTCAGCCTTCTTCGCTGAGCAAGTTTTTTTTGCGCAGGTTGTTTTTGTTTCCGCCATTTTGAAATACCTCCATAGGATTGTTTTTATGGTTTTCTAAGCCCTTGATGTTTTGGGGCCTTGAATCAAATGTCGCTGAGCTCATACGGTGTCGTCTGATAGACGTAATAGTTGAGCCAATTTGAAAACAGCAGGTTTGCGTGGCCGCGCCAGGTCACGCGCGGAGCCCTCGTGTCGTCATCCTCCGGATAATAATTCTCCGGGACGGAGATGGGGAGTCCTGCGTTTTTATCGCGCAGATATTCACGCTCCAGCGTATCCGCATCGTATTCGGAATGGCCGGTGATGAAGATCTGTCTGTGCCGTGCGCTTTCCACGGCGTATATACCAGCCTCTGCAGAGGAGGCAACGATGGTCAGTGCATCGACCGCTTCAATATCCTTCCGGTCGACCGTGGTGTGCCGGCTGTGCGGCGCCCAGAAGACGTCGTCGAAGCCGCGCATCAGCGTATTGTCCTGCGTTTCCACGGTATGCGGAAATACGCCGAACAGCTTTTGTGCGAGCGGCTGCTTTGCAACGCCGTAATGGTGATACAGGGCCGCCTGTGCGCCCCAGCAGATATGCAGGGTGCTATGGACGTTCTTTTTGCTCCAATCCATGATCTCACACAGCTCCTCCCAGTACTCGACCTCCTCAAACGGAAGCTTTTCAACCGGTGCGCCCGTGATAATCATGCCGTCGAACTTCTCGTGCCGGATGTCCTGAAAGGTTTTGTAAAACATCAGCAGATGCTCAGCGGACGTATTTTTGGATTGGTGCGTTGCCGTCTGCAGAAGCGTCAGCTCGACCTGCAGAGGGGAATTACCGAGCAATCTGGAGAACTGCGTTTCCGTAACAACCTTGGTCGGCATCAGATTCAGAAGCACAATACGCAAGGGACGGATATCCTGCGTCACGGCACGCTTCTCCGTCATAACGAAGATCTTTTCCTCGGAAAGCGTTTTGACGGCAGGCAATTCATTTGGGATTTTGATGGGCATTTGGTGGGAGAATCCTTTCTGTTCTGTGATCGTGCGGATGACGGAAAATCAGAGTCTTGCAAGCGCCTGCTCGATGTCTGCGATCAGATCCACGGAGGATTCCAGACCGCAGGAGAGCCGGACGAGATCGGAGGGAACACCTGCCGCAGCCAGCTCCGCATCGGACATCTGGCGGTGCGTCGTGCTTGCCGGATGCAGACAGCAGCTGCGCGCATCGGCAACGTGCGTTTCGATAGCAGCAATGGTCAGATTGCCCATAAACGCCTCAGCCGCAGCGCGGCCGCCCTTGACGCCGAAGGAAATGACGCCGCAGGTTCCGCGTGGCATATATTTTTCTGCAAGCGCGTGATACTTGCAGGAGGAGAGCGAGGGATGGTTGACCCATGCGATCTTCTCGTGTGATTCCAGATACCTTGCAATGGCTGCCGCGTTGGCGCAATGGCGCTCCATGCGGACGTGCAGAGATTCCAGGCCCAAATTGAGCATAAATGCGCTCTGCGGAGATTGTACGGAGCCGAAATCGCGCATCAGCTGTGCGGTTGCCTTGGTAATAAATGCGCCCGCATTGCCGAAGCGCTCTGCGTATACGACGCCGTGGTAGCTGTCATCGGGCGTGGTAAGGCCCGGGAACTTATCGGCGTGCGCCATCCAGTCAAAGCTGCCGGAATCAACGATACAGCCGCCGACAGCCGCGCCGTGGCCATCCATATACTTGGTAGTGGAATGGGTTACGATATCCGCGCCCCATTCAAACGGTCTGCAGTTGACCGGCGTAGCAAACGTATTGTCAACGATCAGCGGAACGCCGTGTGCGTGTGCGGCACGGGCGAAGCGCTCAATATCGAGCACGACAAGCGAGGGATTGGCAATCGTTTCTCCGAACACAGCCTTGGTATTGGGACGGAAGGCCGCCTCCAGCTCCTCATCCGTGCAATCCGGATTGACAAACGTAAACTCGATTCCCATGCGCTTCATCGTCACGGCAAAGAGATTATACGTACCGCCGTAGATTGCCGCAGAGGACACGATATGGTCGCCGGCAGAAGCGATATTGAACACAGCGTAGAACGATGCCGCCTGACCGGAGGAGGTCAGCATTGCAGCGGTACCGCCCTCCATTTCGCAGATCTTTGCAGCAACGGTGTCGCAGGTCGGATTCTGCAGGCGGGAATAAAAATAACCGGACGCCTCAAGGTCAAACAGCTTGCCCATATCGGTGCTGGTTTCATAGCGGAAGGTCGTGGACTGTACGATAGGGATCTGTCTGGGCTCACCGTTTCCGGGACGGTAGCCGCCCTGCACGCACTTTGTTTCAATCTGATAGCTTTTGTTCATAAGTAGGTATCCTTTCCTCACGGCACACCGGCATGCATCCGGTCCGTGCCGCAGTATCTTTTCGCGCAATTTCAATATAACTGTATTCTACATTTTAGCATACTTGCCACGCAAAGTCAAGATATATCACAAAAAAACACGCATAAAATTGCGGTCCTCGCGCCGCATACAGGCGGCATATTCTAACGTATGCAGGCACAAAAACGGGCGGAGGCACGTCTGTACCTCGCCCGTTTGCGGATTTTATGTATCGATTACGCCTCGCGCTCCTGCTCGACAGGTGTACGGCGAAACGTGGGGACCATTTCCATCAGCCGCGCCTCGACGGCGTGCACCGTGGAAATGCGGTCGGCGTTTTCATCACGGTCAAGGCCGTAAATATACTGCTTGAGCGTATCAAGCTGTATAAAGAAGGCGTCGCGGTCAACGGGTGTCGGATTTCCGATAAAGATCTTGCGGTTGGGCGTCATGCGAAGCCCCTCCTCACCCATGAGAAGCTCCTCGTACAGCTTCTCGCCCGGGCGCAGACCGGTGTAGACAATGGGAATATCGCGATCCGGGACCAATCCCGCAAGTCGGATCATTTTGCGCGCAAGATCGTCCAATTTGACGGGAGAGCCCATATCCAGAACGAAGATCTCGCCGCCCTCTCCCATAGAGGCCGCGGTCATAACGAGCTGAGCCGCCTCCGGGATCGTCATAAAATAACGAATAATATCCGGGTGTGTGACCGTAACGGGGCCGCCCTCCTCGATCTGCTGCTTGAACAGCGGGATGACCGAGCCGTTGGAGCCAAGAACGTTGCCGAAGCGCACCGCAACGAATTTTGTCGCACAGGTGCCGCTCATTGCCTGAATGATCATCTCACACACGCGCTTGGTCGCGCCCATGATATTGGTTGGGTTGACCGCCTTATCGGTGGAAATGAGCACAAATGCCGAAACGCCCGCCTCTGCTGCAGCACGGGCAGTATTCCACGTGCCGAGGATATTGTTTTTCACCGCCTCCGCAGGCGAAACCTCCATCAGCGGAACGTGCTTATGTGCCGCCGCATGGAACAGAATATCGGGGGAGAATTCGCGCATGGTCTTATATACCCAGTACTTATCGCGAACGGAGCCGATGAGGACCGTCAGCTTGAGGGAATCGCCGTACTGGCGGATGAGCTCCTGCTGAATTGCGTACGCATTGTTTTCGTAGATATCGAGCAGGATCAGGTGCGCAGGCTTCTGCGCAGCAGTCTGCCGCGCAAGCTCCGAGCCGATCGAGCCGCCGCCGCCCGTAATCATAACCGTCTTTCCGGAAACGTAGTCAAGGAGCGCGGCATCGTCGGACACGATCGGTTCCCGGCCGAGCAGCTCGTCCATAGAAATATCACGCAGACGCATAAGCATGGAGGAATCTGTGATCTCCGACATCCGCGGCAGGATCTTGACCGAGCATCCGGTGTCGTTGCACCGCTCGATGATGCGAGCACGCATCTCGTTGGTCGCAGACGGAATCGCGATCACGATAAGCTCCACGTCGTATTCCTTTGCAAGGCGCTTGATCTCACGCGTGGTTCCGCCAACCGGCGTTCCCATAATCAGGTGTCCCGTCATCTCAGGATCGTCATCGACCAGCACGACGGGATGCATCGTGGATGCCATGGAGGTCTGAAGCTCCTCCATCAGACGTCTGCAGGCACTGCCTGCGCCCACGATCATCGTCCGTCTCTGCAAAAGACCGCGCCGCACCGCCTCACGTCTGCCGCGCCGCGACAGGACATCGCGGTAAACCCGGTAGACCAGACGCATGGAAACGAGCACCGTGGAGATCGTCAGTAAATTCAGAAGATAGAAAAACAGAGGAAGGATCTCCTCACGGATGAAGATGCGGCAGATCAAAAAGTACAGCGCACCTGCGACAAGGGAGGCGACGTTGATCAGAAAAAACTCGTTGCTCTGCGCACAGCGCCACAAGCTCCGGTAAATGCCGAAGCCAAACAGCACGGCACCGTATACGAGGATGAGCAGTCCCAAGCAGGAAAGGAAGACCGGGACGGTCAATTCCACACGTGTAAAATAGTACGCAAAGCCAAAAGATGCGACAGCGCACATCATATCAAGAATAAAGAGGAGCAGATTCCGGAATTTAGAAAGCATCATTCCGTATTCCTTTCTCGTATATTTTGTCAGTTTTGGTACAGAAACTCGTGGATCAGGCGCGTATTCTGTGGGATATCGATGTTGATGATATACATTTTCTTGTAGATACCGCCTCGATAGGTATCGGCAAACGGCATACTTGCAGTTTCAATGGATAAGTCCTTGGAATGTGTCATCACGTCTGCGGCAAGTGAGAGAAGATTGGTGATCGAAAGGTTCGTCTTGACCATATCAAGGGAGGAGTTGATGAGCTCCGCTAGATCTCCGATCGAGCGTGTTTCGGTGATGCGCGTAAAGATCGCCATCAGAATATCGCGCTGACGGCGCGTGCGCTCAAAGTCGTTGCCGAGCGTGCGGTTACTGGCGTGGGCCAGCGCAAACTTTCCGTCCATGTGGTATACGCCTGCCGTGGCGTCCTTACCAAGTCTGCCCCATTGGCGATACAGATAGACCTCATCCGCCGTCAGAGAGATATCGATGCCGCCAATGGAATCAATCAGACCGACGAGGCCGTTGAAGTCAATGGTGATATAGTCCTGGATATCGAGTTGGAATACGGTGTTGACCGTATTGATGCACAGACCGACGCCGCCGAAGCCATACGCCGTATTGATGCGGTTCCAGTCATGTCCCTCGATGGGAACGAGCGTATCGCGCATCAAAGAGAGCATCTTTACATCCCGCGTCTTCTTATTGTAGGAAAGGATAATCATGGCATCCGTACGTCCCCGCTCCACTGCGGCACTGCGTGAGTCGCGGCCGAGAAGCAGAATATTGAGCACGTCGGGATTGTTTTTGTTTTGCTGATAGATCGGCACGGGAGGCTTGGGGGCAGGAGGCTCCTGTGAGGAGTCGGCGGGATCCTCCGTTTCCTCCGGGCCGTCCCCGACGTCTTCCGTTCCAAGGCCGTCGGTTCCATCGACGAAAACAAGCGTATCCTCCATCGTCTGCACCACGTACTCGGAATCGCGGGAAACGATCGGGATCCGCTCCCCCCCGCGCAGGCGCCTGAGCGCCACAAGCAGAATACTGCCACCGATGACCAGAAGCAAAAGCAGGATAATGCTGACAGCAACAAGAATTTTCGATAGATGAGAGGCCTTTTTCGCAGGTACCTGCGCAGTCTGTGAAGCATCTGCAGTCTGCGATACGTAATCGTGCTCCGACATGGGTATCTCCTTTCACTTGTGCAGAGGGGAACAATTTACATTCCTTATTATTTTATCATGCAATTATGAACAGAGCATAAACATTCCCGCAAAAAAATCTGCAAATTCCGGAAATACAGGCAAAATATTCTCCTATCCGCACCACTGCATCTCACGGAAAAAGCAAACGGGCAGGACACACACTGTGTATCCTGCCCGTAAAAAATTCGTTTACAAAATCATCAGAATTCTGCCAGGCCCTTGGTGCGGGGGAACGCCTCAACGTCACGGATATTG
>JAGBZV010000158.1 GCA_017628075.1 Clostridia bacterium | reverse complement strand
TTCATCGCAGAAGGATCTTCCCACGCTGGAGGCGGCGCAGGCGGTTGGCATGGATCTGGAATCCGTAATTGCAGATCCCGGCTTTGCGGATGCTGCAAATGACGATTTCACGATTTCCGAGGATTCTCCTGCACGCAGCATCGGTTTCGTACCGTACGACTGGTCTATTTGCGGTCCGCGCAAATAAAAATAAAACGGGCTGCAGCGCATTGGGCGCTGCGGCCCGCAACTTTTATTGCTCTTTTTTTCGGGGGGAATTGGGCATTGCCTTACCGCTTTTTCAAATTTTGCCTTGGGGAATCGGTGACACCTCTTGACAAGTGGTGGGGAAAAAGGGTATAATATAAGCAGAGGACATTTCCGCATTCGATTTGAATACGGAAACGGTGCGATCCCGGGGAGGATACGATGGAAACGATTTTTTCTCGCACACAAATGCTGTTCGGTGAAACGGGTATGGCGCGTCTTTCGCAGGCACACGTTGCCGTGTTCGGCCTTGGAGGTGTTGGCGGCAATGCGGCGGAGGCTCTTGTGCGCTCCGGGATTGGTACGCTGACGATCTGCGACGGTGATACGGTATCGGTAACAAACAGGAACAGACAGTTGTTTGCAACTGCTGATACGGTTGGAATGCAGAAAACGGCTGCTGCCAAACAGCGGCTGTTATCCATTCATCCCGGGCTCAAGCTGATCTGCCGTCCTGATTACTTTGATGCGGCGAGCGCGGATTCCTTCGATTTTTCCGCATACGACTACGTATTGGACTGTATCGACTCCGTGACCTCAAAGCTACTGCTTATTTCCTGCTGTGAGGCGGCAGGAGTTCCCCTGCTTGCGTGCCTCGGGACGGGAAATAAAACGGATCCGACGCGGCTGCGCGTGGACGATATTGCAAAAACCTCCGTTTGTCCGCTTGCGCGTGTCATGCGCACGGAATGTCGGAAGCGCGGCATATCAAGCTATCGCGTCGTCTGGTCGGACGAGGCTCCGCTGACACCGCTTCCCACGGAGGAGGTTCCCTCTGACGGACGGCGTGCAATTCCGGCAAGCACGGCGTTCGTACCGCCGGCGGCAGGAATCCTGATGGCACGCACCTGTGTTATGGATCTGCTCCGCCTGACCGAGCATTCTTGAAATTCAAATACAGAAAGGAATACACCGATGAAAGAAGTACACTTGATATGCAACGCGCATCTGGACCCTGTTTGGCAATGGGAATGGGAGGAGGGTGCTGCTGCAGCACTTTCTACCTTCCGGGCTGCGGCAGATCTTGCCGATCGATTTGACTATATTTTCTGTCACAACGAGGTGACACTGTACAAGTATATTGAGGAATATGCACCTGCGCTGTTTGCAAAGATCAAGGCGCTGATCCGCCAGGGCCGCTGGCATATTATGGGAGGCTGGTATTTGCAGCCGGACTGCAATATGCCGCAGGGTGAGAGCTTTATCAGACAGATTCAGGTCGGACACCGCTATTTTATGGAGAAATTCGGTGTCAATCCGACCACGGCGATCAACTTCGATGCCTTCGGTCATTCCTCCGGTCTTCCGCAGATCATTTCCGGATGCGGCCAGGACAGCGTGATGATCTCCCGCCCGGGCTGTGATCCCATTCCGGCAAGACAGTTTATCTGGGAGGGTGTGGATGGCTCCCGCATCAAGGTATTTGCCTCCGACCATGGATACAACTCTCCTCTTGGTCATGCCGCTGAGGTGATCGAGGAGCGTGCGGAGCGGCAGGAGCAGGACGTCGTCTGCGTGCTGTGGGGTGTCGGAAATCACGGCGGCGGACCGTCTGCAAAGGACCTTTCCGACATTGCTTCTCTGCGCGAGGCGCTCGACGGAAAAAT
>JAGBZV010000157.1 GCA_017628075.1 Clostridia bacterium | reverse complement strand
TTCTGCAGGTCGATGATGTAGATACCGTTTCTTTCGGTGAAGATGTACTCTGCCATCTTCGGGTTCCATCTTCTGGTGTGGTGACCGAAGTGGACGCCTGCTTCGAGCAGCTGCTTAATGGTAATAACTGACATATTCATGTCCTCCTATAATGGTTTGTTCCACCACAGAGCCCTGCTCGTCCCAATGACACGTCATACGTGAACCACGGAGGCACAGAATTGGGGTCTGTGTGTGTATTTTTGTTGCCCGGAGCTTTCTTGGCTCCAAACACCCCTATATTTTACCACATATCCTCAAAAATTGCAAGGCCCAAAACAAAATTCACACATTATTTACATTCCGAAACATCCTCCGCCGGCACATCGACCAGCACCGCCGTTCTGCCGACACATTTCACACATTCCCACGGGATACACCGCCCGCTTCTCCTGCCGGAAAACAGCGGCGCGGAAAGATGCAGTGCGAGAATCCGTCCGCACCGCACGTCGATGCACACATCCGAAACGCATCCCAGCACCGCCGCGTCGCAAATGCGGATGACCTCCTTTGCCCGCAGCGCGGAAAACAGCATCTCCGTATCATCACCTCCCCCGCCCAGATTATGCAGCCGCTCGGCATAGCAGAACGGAGAAAAAACGCACCTTTTGAAAAAAATCATGTACAAAATGAAAAATCTGCGAAAAACGGTTGCATTTTCATGGGGTTTGTGTTATAATGTAGAAAAACAATTCTATCTCAAAAGGAGATTTATCATGGCAAAGCGTATCAACAACGGTCCCCACAACGAAAGCAACGAATTCGGCAACTACGTCGAATACTGCGTAGAGAAGCGTCCTGAGGGCGCGTATCGCCGCAATCGCATCCTTCTTCTTCTCGCCTGCATCCTCGTTGCAGTTGCAATCATTCCGATCGTTACCTACTCCAGCGCCGGCAAGGCACTGATCACCTTCGTTCCGATCTGGATGGCTCTCTGCGGCATCGGCTACTGGTTCCTCTCCCGTTTCGTCAACATCGAATACGAGTACCGCGTCATTCAGGGCGAGTTCCAGATGGATATCGTCTACGGTCAGCGCCAGCGCAAGGAAGTCATGTCCTGCCGTGTCCGCGATATGGAAATCGTTCATCCCTACGATGAAGAAGGCAAGGCTGCTGTTGCTGCCTGCAACGTCGTCTACGACTGCTCCATTTCCCAGAAGAAGCCCACGCCCGACGTCTACTACCTGACCTACACCGAAGAAGGCAAGAAGTACGCCGTCATCTTTGAGGCAACCAAGAAGGCCCTTGACGTCATGAAGTTCTACAACAAGCACAACATTACGTTCTCCGAGACGCTCCGTCATTGATCCCCAAAGGGGCATACTCCCCGCTTCGGCCGCATATCCTGTACCGTCGGTTTGACACAGACCGCCGAAAGGAGCTGCAGCCGTGCGACATCTGTTTTTTGCAATCATATTACCACTCATCCTGTCTTGGAGTCTTTCCCTGACAGGATGTTCCCTTTCCACAGCGGAAATCTCGCCATCCGCCCTGCTCTCCGTCTTCTCCGAGCCGTTTGCCTGCACCTTTTCTGCCGATGGCCCGGGGGACAGCATCACCGACGTCACCCTGACACGCACGGAGGACGGGGATTGCTTTACTGCAGGCAGTGCACAGCTTCTGTTCCGTGAGGGTGCGTGGGAGCTGTTCGTTCCCGCCACGCCGGAGGAGGAGGCTCTCACAGTCCCCGTCGTACCGGGAGAATCGGGAGCCGCACTGTGGCGCACTCTGTTTTCCGTTACGGACGACGGTAAGCTCACGCTATCACACAGCGAGGAGGGGCTGACCGTTTCCGATCGGACGGGAACGTTTACCGCTGTTTTCACCGAGGACGGCACGCCGCTTCGCCTATCGGCACACGGCGTCACCGTCAAAATCACCGCATTCCGGCGCGGCACACCGTAAAGCCCCGCCGCAAAGCACATTCTGCGAAGGGAGGCGTGCAGATGGAGCTGTTGTCAAAGCAGCGAAAAGCCAAGCTTGAGGCCTGTATCAGTCTGGAGCATCTAATCCATAATTTCCGTACCGTGCGCACGCTGTGCAGCTCACGCATCTGCTGCGTCATCAAGGCAGATGCCTACGGACACGGAGCCTGGCAGTGCGCGAAAACGCTCGCCGATGCCGGCGCTGATTTTTTCGCAGTTTCCTCAATTGCGGAGGCAGAGGAGGTCCGTCTTGCATTGGAGGGCCGCGAGGGAATTGATATTCTCATTCTCGGATACACCATGCCCGCCGACGCCGACCTGCTTCTCCGTTACGATATCAGCCAAGCCGTCTATTCCCCCGAATACGCCGACGCCCTGTGCCGCGCCATCCGGGAGTATAAGCTGGACGGCGTGCTTCCCGCCGATGCCGTGCTGAAGATTCACGTAAAGATCGACACAGGCATGAACCGGATCGGATATGCCCCCGACGATATCCCGTCCATTCTTGCGCTGTCCGGTATTCGCGACTTTGCTCCCGTCGGTATTTTCACGCATTTCGCGCAATCCGATACCCCGGCTTCCCCAATGACAAGCATGCAGTTTTCCACGTTTGAGCGTACCGTTGCGGCACTTGCCGCGCACGGTATGCAGTTTCCCCTGCGCCACGTCTGCAACTCCGCAGCCGTAACCAATTTCCCGGAAATGCACCTGGATATGGTGCGCTGGGGCATTGAGCTCTACGGACTCAGACCGTCCGGAGATACCGTCCTTCCCGATTTAAAGCCGGTGATGACGCTGAAAACGGTCGTTTCACACATTCACACCGTGCCCGCCGGCGCATCCGTCGGATACGGTGCTGCATTCAAGCCGGACCGCGATATCCAACTGGCAACCCTTCCCATCGGCTACGCCGACGGCTTCATCCGCGCATACGGAGACGGCGGCTTTGCCGTGATACGCGGAAAGCACGCCCCCATCTGCGGACGCATCTGTATGGATCAGTGCATGGTTGACGTTACGGACATTCCCGGCGTACGTACAGGCGACGAGGTCGTTCTGTTCGGAGAGGGCGCCCCCTCCGCCGATGATATTGCCGCACGCGCAGGCACCATCGGCTACGAGGTGCTGTGCCTGATCGGAAAGCGCGTGCCGCGTGTATATACGAAATAAAAAGAACGATAAACGGGCCTGGGCACTTACGTGCCCAAGCCCCATAGAAGTTTCCCTTGCCCCTCGGCTGAGGGGCATTTTATGCGATTTTCGCATGAAAATCGGGAAATTCAGTTCACTTTGTGACCTCGGGCTGCCGCAAGCTTTCAACTTGCAGCAGCCCGTTCTATTCTCTTTTTTCCGCGTGCGGTCACGCAGGAACTGCCGTATGTCCCGCACCGAAGAGCTGCTCTGCCGCACGTTCAAAGGTTTGGGCAATCAGCGCGTGTCCCGCTTCATTTGGATGGATGCCATCTTCGCACAAAAGCGTTTCATAGTTATGTCTGTCAAGAAACGCCGCGCGGATATCGACGTACGGAACGCCCGTTTCCCAGGCAAGCTTTGTCACAGCAGAGGAATACAGCTCCTGGAACCGGTAGATCATCTGCACGTCGCCAAGCCAGGAAACGATCTTATCCGCATCTGTGCCGACCGTCGTTGCCACGATATGGTCAAGATACCGCTGTGCGTGAATGGGCGGCAAGGATACGAGGACCGGCGTAATGCCGATCGCGCGCACGGAATCGATCATCTGCTTCATCGTCGCACGGAAATGCTCGAGCAAGGTCACGGGGGCATGCGCCTCCTCGGGTGCCTGTGAAACCTCCAGCCAATTATGGTTGCAGTCGTTTCCGCCGTATTCCAGCACAAGGATATCACACGGCTTCTGCTTGGTCAGCGCACGGGAAAGAAGCGCCCATCCGCGCTCCGCAGTATAGCCGAACTTCGATTTATTCACAACGTCGACCGCATATTTGGTTGAGATGGCACAAAAATCGTCATTTCGCATCGGAACGTACTGCCCGGTTTCCCTGTCCATGACGATCCCCTTGAGGATCGAGTCACCGTATACGTGAATCACCGGTCGTCTTTCGTCTTGTCTGATTGCAGCGTTTTCCATATCGCACCCTCCCAGCTTCGCTTTTTGTATCACAATTCAAGGTTGTTTTTAATTTATCATCTGGTTTTCAATACTATTATACACGATAAACGGTGATTTGTCAATAGTTTTAGAAAAAGTTTTTCGTCGTTTTCGATGCGTCTCATCCGCAAATAAATATCTCCCCCCGTAAAACAGGGCTGCCGCCAGCTGAAAGCTTGCGGCAGCCCGGGGGCACGAAGTGGCCGGAATTTCCCGATTTTCATGAGATTTTCGCATGAAAACGAGGTGTTGCAAGAGCTTGCAACACCTCGGGTATGTTTTTTTCGTACGGTACGCTGTAATCAGCCCTCGTAGTTTTCAAATGCTTCGAGGATGGAGTCATACCACTTCGATGCAGATCTCTCGTAGCGCGTAACTACCGATTCAATATTTTTGTTATTTCTGACGACCTGGTGCTGAAGAATAAAGCCATATCCCTTCCATCCGTCAAAAACAAAACCGAAGTCAAACACACGGGACTGCACGATCCGATCCAGCATCTTGATGGATTCCTCATCGCGCGTGCCCTTGACCTTCAGTGCCACGTCATAGTACGCA
>JAGBZV010000156.1 GCA_017628075.1 Clostridia bacterium | reverse complement strand
TCATTTTCCACCGCCCGCTCTCGAAAAAATGAAGGCAGCCGGCACCTTTGATCTGCTTCCCCAGAAGGAAGGTGCAAAGCTCATCAAGGAAAGGGCTGATCTGGAGCGCAACTACGGCGGCATCAAGACCATGCCCGGCCTGCCCTCCGCTGTGTTCATCGTTGACCCCAAGAAGGAAAAGAACGCTGTTCTCGAGGCAAAGAAGCTCGGTATCCCGGTCGTTGCAATCGTTGATACCAACTGTGATCCCGACGATGCAGACTACATCATCCCCGGTAACGACGACGCAATCCGCGCAATCAAGCTCATCGCATCCGTTCTTGCCAACGCAGTCGTTGAGGGCAAGCAGGGTGAGCAGAACGCTCCCGAAGCAGCTGAAGAAGCAGCAGAGTAAGACCGATTTCGGTTCATCAAACATAGGAGGACAAAACAATGGCTAACATTTCCGCAAAGGACGTAGCTGAGCTTCGCAAGAAGACGGGCTGCGGCATGATGGAGTGCAAGAACGCACTCGTAGAAGCAAACGGCAACATGGACGAGGCAATCAAGATCCTTCGTGAAAGAGGAATTGCTGTTGCTGCAAAGAAGGCTGACAGAATCGCGGCTGAAGGTCTGGTTGATATCGCAATCGAGGACGGCATCGGTGCAATCATCGAGGTTAACTCCGAGACCGACTTCGTTGCAAAGAACGATACCTTCAAGGCGTTCGTTGCACAGCTGCTCCACATCATCATCACCGAGAAGCCCGCTGACGTTGCAGCACTTCTCGCATGCACCTATGAGGGTGATATCACCGTTGAAGCACAGCTCAAGCAGATGATCTTCACCATCGGTGAGAATATGTCTATCCGCCGCTTCGATATCATCGAAGGCGATCTCGTTTCCTATATCCACGGCAAGGGCTCCATCGGCGTTATCGTCAAGTTCGAGTCTGAGGATGCTGCGGCTGCAAACGCGGGCTACGCAGAGGTCAAGAAGAACGTTGCTCTGCACGTTGCTGCACAGGCTGCTGTTCCGTATATCGCTCGTGAGGACGTTCCCGCTTCCGTTATCGCAGAGGAGAAGTCCGTTCTGCTTGCACAGCTTGCAAACGATCCTGCAAACGCAAAGAAGCCCCAGCAGGTTCTTGAGAAGATCGTTGAGGGTCGTCTTGGCAAGTTCTATGAAGCAAACTGCCTGCTCGAACAGGAATACGTTAAGGCTGAGAACAAGGAATCCGTTGCAAAGTATCTCGCTGAGTCCGGCAAGGCATTCGGCGGCGCAATCAAGGTTGCAAACTTCTTCCGCTACGAGAAGGGCGAAGGCCTGCAGAAGAGAGAAGAGGATTTTGCTGCTGAGATCGAAAAGATGGTCAACAACAAGTAAGATCTGTGATCTTTACCGGGCTGTTGCACTTACGTGCCCCAGCCCCATAGAAGTTTCCCTTGCCCCACAGTGAAGGTGCATTTTCATGCGAGTTTTGCATGAAAACCGGGAAATTCGGATCACTTCGTGACCTTGGGGTGTCGCAAGCTTTCAACTTGCAACACCCTCTTTTTTTTTGAAAATTACGAAAAAATTTACAGAAATCTGTTTACAAAACGCATTTTTCATAGTACAATATAAGGTAGAATCGCGGATGCGGATGATTTGGGCATCCGGATATAAATAATTTCTATTTGGAGGTATTTCCCGTATGAAGCTTGATGTCAAAGAATTTGAAAGAAAGATGCAGAAGAGCATTGAGGCATATGAGAACGAGCTGAAGTCCATCCGTGCCGGCCGTGCAAATCCCGGTGTTCTCGATAAGATCACCGTTGACTACTACGGTTCTCCCACACAGATCACCTCTGTCGCACAGGTTTCCGTACCCGATGCACGTACCATTACCATTACTCCGTGGGATAAGAGCATGCTCAAGGCCATTGAAAAAGCAATTCAGGCATCGGAGCTTGGTATTAATCCGCAGAATGACGGTGCGATGCTCCGCCTGAGCTTCCCGCCGCTGACCGAGGAAAGACGTAAAGAGCTGGCAAAGGACATTGCAAAGAAGGGCGAGAATGCAAAGGTTGCTCTGCGCAATATCCGCCGCGATGCAAACGACCAGTGCAAGGATCTCAAAAAGGCAGGCTCTATGACCGAGGACGAGCAGAAGACCTCCGAGAAGGAGATCCAGGATCTGACCGATAAGTACGTAAAACAGCTTGATAAGCTGACGGATGCGAAGTCCAAGGAGATCATGGAGATCTGATCGGTCCCAACTCCGCCATCGGAACTACACATCACCGTATAAACAGGGATGGCGAAAAGTCATCCTTGTTTGCTGTTCGGATATGGAAGCAGGCTCCGCTGCTTTGCAAATCCTCCCCCAAAATCCAAAAGAAAGGCAGCTTTCCACGATCGAAAGCCGCGGTACAGTATAATGGAAGAAGCACAAAAGCAGGAAATCTGTGTAGATGAGCGCCTGCAGCATATTGCGTTTATCATGGATGGAAACGGCCGCTGGGCAAAAAAGCGCGGAATGCCGCGCGAATACGGCCACGCGGTTGGCGCGAAAACCTTTGAGCGTGTAACCCGCTTCTGCGGGGACATTGGCATCAGCACCGTTACCGTCTATGCGTTTTCCACCGAAAATTGGCGCCGCCCGCAGCATGAGGTTCGTGCAATCATGAAAATTTTTGGGGAATACCTGAACACCGCCCGCAAAAAAGCCGATGAGAATCGCGTGCACGTGGTATTCATCGGAGATATGTCCATATTCCCGGAAAACATCCGCGAACAGATGCGGACGGTGGACGTGGAAACCGCGCAGTATCCGACGACACTCAATATTGCTGTCAATTACGGTGGACGCGACGAGATCGTGCACGCCGTCAATGCGCTCCTGGACGAAGGGAAAACGCACGTGACAGAGGAGGAGATCTCCTCAAGGCTTTATACCGCACACAGCCCGATGCCGGATTTGATCGTGCGTACGGGCGGTGAGCTTCGGCTCTCCAATTTCCTCCTTTGGCAGTCGGCGTATGCGGAGTTCTATTTCTGCGATACGCTGTGGCCGGATATGGGCGAGGCGGAGATCCGTGCTGCCGTGGAGAGCTTTTACCAGAGAAAACGCCGCTTTGGCGGAGTATGAAAAGGAGCCTGACCAACGATGCTGACACGAATCATCACAGCCGTCTGCCTGGCGGCAGTGCTCATACCTACGGCGATTTTTTCCGATACTCCGGTATTTCCCATTGTGATTGGGGTGCTCGGCGCGATCGGATGCTTTGAAATGGTGCGCTGTATCGGTTATCACCGCAGCCTGCCCCTGGTTCTGCCCGCGGTCCTTGCCGGCGGAGCACTTCCGATCCTTGCATATTATCTGCCTGAGCAGGGCTTTATACTGCTCTCCTCCATAACTGCCGCTCTGATGATCTGGCTGTTTTGCGTTTCGCTGTTTTCGCACGGAGCTCTGCCAATCGAGCAAGCAGGCATGGCGTTCCTCTCCCTTACGTATATTATATGGGGCTTTACGCTGATTGCGCTTCTGCGGCAGATCAGCCACGGCGCATATCTTTATCTGATGCCGTTTCTCGGTGCGTGGGTTTCCGATTCCTTTGCGTATTTCACGGGACGTCTTTTCGGAAAGCATAAGCTGATTCCCGACGTTTCTCCCAAAAAGACCGTGGAGGGTGCCATCGGCGGAATCCTTTTTGCAATGGGCGGCTTTGCGCTGTACGGCTGGATCGTTTCTCTGATTGCGGACGTGTCGCCCAATTACCCCGCACTTCTTCTGCTCGGTCTTCCCGTTGCACTCGTTTCCATCGTGGGAGATCTGTTTATGAGCCTTGTCAAGCGCCGCTATGCGGTCAAGGATTACGGCAGGCTCTTTCCCGGCCACGGCGGCGTGCTGGACCGTTTTGATTCCGTGCTTGCTACGGCGACGGTTCTGTATCTTCTGTGTGCCAATACGCCGTTTTTTGGAATGCTGTTTTGATCGGAGGAGGCACCGCGTATGAAAACGCTTGAAAAAACCAACAAGCTCGGCGCACTTCCCGTAACCGTGCTCGGCTCCACCGGCTCCGTCGGAAGACAGACGATGGACGTTGCCGCGCTGCACGGCCTTCGCGTGGAGGGAATTGCCGGGGCAAAAAATATCGGTCTGCTCGAGGAGCAGATCCGCGCATTCCGTCCGCGCTACTGCGCCGTGGAGGATGTGGATGCTGCACGCGCGCTTGCCGTCAAGGTCGCTGACACCGATACGAAGATCCTGTCCGGCCCGGAGGGAATTTTGTGGCTGGCGTCTGCCGGTGAATCCCGCGTCGTTCTCAATTCGATTATTGGCACAGCCGGTCTTGCGCCGACGCTGGAGGCGATCCGCGCCGGAAAGAACGTGGCTCTGGCGAACAAGGAAACGCTGGTTACCGCAGGTGAATTCGTGATGCGTGAGGCGCGGGAGCACGGTGTTTCCGTGCTGCCTGTAGACAGCGAGCACTGTGCGATCTTCCAATGCCTGAACGGTGAGCCGCGTGACCGTGTGAAGTCACTGATTCTGACCTGCTCCGGCGGTGCGTTCCGCGGAAGGACCAGGGAGGAGCTGCGCGGTGTGACCTGCCGCGAGGCGCTTGCACATCCGACGTGGAAGATGGGTGCAAAGATCACCGTCGACTGCGCGTCCTTGATGAATAAGGGGCTTGAGCTGATCGAGGCGGTCAGACTGTTTGACGTTGCACCGGACGACGTGGAGATCGTCGTCCATCCGGAGAGCATCATTCATTCGATGGTGCGCTTCTGCGACGATGCGGTGATTGCACAGCTTTCCGTGCCCGATATGCGTCTGTGTATTCAGTATGCGCTGACCTATCCGGACCGGATGCCCTCGTGCCTTGAGCCGCTTGATTTTACCCGCCATCGCTCCCTGACCTTTGACGTCCCGGACGAGCAGACCTTTACGCTGCTTCCTCTGGCACGCCGCTGTGTCAAGGAGGGAGGAATCCGCACCGCTGTGCTCAACGGTGCAAACGAAGCCGCTGTTGCGAACTTTATTGCCGGGCGGATCGGCTTTATTGATTTATTTGAGGCTGTGGAGGCGGCAGTTGACGCCATTCCGCAGAAAACGGATCCGACGCTTGAGGACATTGCCGAGGCGGACCGTGCCGCACGCGCAGAAGTGGATCGTATGATCGCGTGCTGACTGTTCTGCGCTTCCTTTTATGATACGTTTGCGTGAACGCAGCCTTCACGCGGGCCTTGCTGTGCAAGGCTCCCCCCAATTTTACCCCCAATGGTGATAAATTTATGAATGTTGTTTTTATTCTTCTCGCAATCCTCATGTTTGGCTTCCTCATCTTCATCCATGAATTCGGGCATTTTTCCGCCGCACGTGCGTTTGGCGTGACGGTCAGGGAATTTGCGATCGGCATGGGCCCCAAGCTCGTTTCCCGCGTATCCAAAAAGACGGGAATCCGCTATTCCGTGCGCGCGCTGCCGTTTGGCGGCTACGTTTCTATGGCCGGTGAGGATGAGGAGTCCGACGATCCGGGGGCGCTTTGTGCAAAGCCCGTTTGGCAGCGTATGATTATTACCGCCGCCGGAGCGGCAATGAATCTGTGCATTGGCTTCCTCGTGATGGGCCTGCTCGTTTCGCTTTCTCCCTCGCTTGGCGGTACGGTCGTCGCGGATTTCTTTGACGGTGCCACCTCCCCCGGCTACGGCCTGCAGGTTGAGGACCGCATCGTGATGATCGGAGATACGCGCGTGCACACGGCGACGGACCTGGTCTATACCATTATGCACGACGCGCGCGGCCCCGTTGACGTAACGGTTGTGCGCGGCGGAGAAAAGGTCGTCCTGACCGGCGTACAGTTCCCAAGCTATACTGAGGCTGGACACGTATACGGAAACCGCGATTTTTACGTGTACGCAGTGGAGAAAACGCCGTACGTGGTCCTGCATCAGGCGTTCTGGCAGTCGGTCAACACGGTGCAGATGATATGGGATTCTCTGTATGATCTGGTGTTCGGAGAGTATACCGTGGAGGATCTGTCCGGTCCCATCGGTGTGACGCAGGCAATCGGACAGGCGGCAGGACAGGGTGCCCAGAACTTCGGCTTTATGTTTGTCTTTATCTCCGTCAATCTCGGTATCTTCAATCTGCTTCCGCTTCCCGCACTTGACGGCGGAAGACTCTTTTTCCAGCTCGTTGAGCTGATTCTGCGCCGTCCCATCAGCCGCTCCGTCGAGGGGTATATCCATTTCGCAGGTATTCTGCTTCTGATGCTTCTGATGGTGTTCGTGACGTTCCAGGATCTGACGAGGCTTTTCGGCGCGTAAGCCGCGGCAGTGATTTTTTGCGAAGATATCCCACTTTCCAAGAAAGGAATACGGTACTTGATATGAGTGAATACAGAAGAAAAACGCCCGCCGTGCGCGTAGGAAACCGCGTCATCGGCGGCAATGCGCCCATTGCGGTACAGTCTATGCTGTCAAGGGACACCCACGATGCAGAGGGCTGTCTTGCACAGACTGCGGCATTGGAGGCGGCGGGATGTGATATCGTACGCCTTGCCGCACCGGATGCGGAGAGTGCACGCACCTTTGCATACCTTAAGGAGCACGGAGTGCAGGTCCCGCTTGTTGCGGATATACATTTTGATTACCGTATCGCGCTGGAATGCGCGGCGGCAGGTGCTGATAAGATCCGCATCAACCCCGGAAATATCGGGGACGATGCGCGCGTGCGTGCCGTGGTGCAGGCGTGCCGGGAGCACGGTCTGCCCATCCGCATCGGCGTGAATTCCGGCTCCCTGGAAAAGCATATTCTGGCAAAGCACGGTGCTCCGACGGCAGAGGCGCTGGCGGAAAGTGCGCTGTATCATATTGCTTTGCTTGAAAAGTTCGACTTTGAGGATATCGTGGTTTCCATCAAGGCCTCCGGCGTGCGCGAAATGATCCGTGCCAACCGCGTGCTGGCGGAAAAATGCTCCTATCCGCTGCATTTGGGTGTGACCGAGGCGGGAACCGCACACATCGGTACCATCAAGAGTGCCGCGGGCATTGGTGCGCTTTTGTGTGAGGGCATCGGAGATACGATCCGCGTATCCCTGACGGACGATCCGGTACGCGAGGTCGAGGAGGCGCACAACATTCTGCGGGCGCTGGAGCTGGAGGAGCAGGGAATCAATCTCGTTTCCTGCCCGACCTGCGGCAGAACGCAGATCCCTCTCATCGATATGGTGAACGAATTTGAGGCACGCCGCTCTGAGATCGTTTGCAGCAAGCGTCTGCGCGTTGCGATGATGGGATGCGTTGTCAACGGACCGGGCGAGGCGCGGGAGGCTGACATCGGTATCGCAGGCGGACGGGACGAGGCCGTTCTGTTTTGCCGCGGTGAGATCGTGCGCAAGATCCCGGCTGCGTCTGCGGTTGACGTGCTCATCGAGGAGATCAATAAACTGTAAATTGAGGTGACATCATGACGGGGACCCCGAAGCGGACTCTGCTTGAGATTTTCCATAAATATACACCGGACCCCGAGGCGCGCAAGCTTCTGCTCTCTGCCCGGGACTACCGTCTGCGCATCGACCGCGAGCAGAAGCTTGTGGAGGTGCGCGCATCCTTTGATGCGCCAATTCCCAAGCGGGATTTGTATCGCGTGGAGGAGGAGATCCGTCTGGCTCACGACGTTGCCGGCGTGCGGATTCTGCCCCGGTATCCGGCACAGTGCCTGACGGAGACGTATGTGCCGCAGCTCATCACGGAGCTGATGCGGCAGGGCGCTGTTACACGCGGCTTTTTTGATGCGTACCGTCTGCGCTCCATGGACACAGCGGAAATGGTGATAGAGATCCCCTTTTCTGACAGCGGTATCGATCTCGTCTGTTCAGCGAAGACACCGCAGATCCTCTCTGACATTATTTATTCGGAATTTGGTGTGCGCCTGACGGTCGAGGTCACACATCCTGATGGCTTTGTGAACGACTACGCCGCCTTTGAGCGTGCCAACGCCGAATACATAGCCGCTCTTGCAAGAGAGGCGGAATCGCGGGCTGCGCAGGCGCAGGCGCAGGCCGCACAGTCGGAGGAGGAGGGGCCCACGCTCCACACGGTCAACAGCCTTGATCGGCACGATCTGATCTTTGCGCATCCAGAGGAGCATCTGTGGAGGATCGGCCGTATGACGTTCGATACCTCTGAGCCGGAGCTTCTCTTTGGTGAGATGTTTGACGTGACTGCGCCGATGCCCATTCGTGATATGCTGCAGCAGAAGCGCGGCGTACAGGCGCTCGGCTTATTGTCGGGTGTGGACAGTAAGGAAACGCGCAATGGCGATAAGATCATCATCACGCTGTTTATGACTGACGAGGATGCGTCGTTTACGCTGAAGCTCGTGCTTCCCACCGAGGACGGAAAGGATCTTCTGAAGCGTTTGACCGAAAAGAAGAAAAAGGTCAAGCGCGGTACGGCAGACGTGTTTTATTACAACGTTGCGCTTGCGGTGCGCGGTAATCTTCGCACGGATAAGTTTGACGGAGATCTGGCCATGGTGCCCTCGGAAATTCTGAAGATCGGATACCTTCAGCGGCAGGACAATGCTCCCGTTAAGCGCGTGGAGCTGCACTGTCATACCAATATGTCGGCGCAGGATGCGTCCATTGCGCCGGATATGCTCGTCAAGACGGCACTTCGCTTCGGAATGCCTGCGGTCGCCGTGACCGATCACGGAAACGTGCAGTCCTTTCCGGAAATGATGCTGGCAGCAGAGAAAACCGATCTGAAGGTCATCTACGGCATGGAGGCATACTTCGTTGACGATACGGCGCGTGCGCTGTATGGGGCGGGGGATGGCCGTTTTGAGGATGAATCTGTCGTATTTGATATTGAAACCACGGGACTGTCGAATCTGACGGATCGCATCACCGAGATCGGTGCCGTGCGTATCCGCGGAGGCGAGGTGCTTGAGCGCTTCAATACCTTTGTGGATCCCGGAGTCCCGATCCCCGCGCAAATTACTGCGCTGACCGGCATTACGGACGATATGGTGCGCGGTGCGCCCTCCGTACGCGAGGCGCTGGAGGCGTTCTTTGCGTTTGTGGGGGCGTCGGACAGGCTTCTTATCGCGCATAACGCAGGCTTTGACGTAGGTTTCATCCGCCGTGCGGCGGAGCAGTGCGGGCTTCCGTTTGACAATCCGTATCTTGACACGCTGGCGATGAGCCGCTACGTCAATCCCGATCTCAAAAAGCACAAGCTCAATCTGATTGCAGAGTATTTCGGGCTTGGTGCGTTCAACCACCACCGTGCCTCCGACGATGCGGAGATGCTTGCGCGCGTCTATTTCTGCATGACCGACAAGCTGCACCGCGAGGGCGTGGATACCTACGCGCAGATGCGCACGGCCATGAGTGAGAAGGCGGATCCGCTGAAGCTGAAATCGTACCATCAGATCATTCTGGTCAAGAATCTCGTCGGTCTGAAGAATCTGTACAAGCTGATCTCCGCCTCCTATCTGAATTATTTCAAGAAGCATCCAAGAATTCCCAAAACCGTGCTGGAGGCGCACCGCGAGGGACTGATCCTCGGCTCGGCGTGTGAGGCAGGAGAGCTGTTCCGTGCCATCATTGAAAACCGGCCGGATGCCGAGATCAGAGAGATTGCGCAGTTTTACGATTATTTGGAGATCCAGCCTCTGTGCAACAACGCCTTTCTGATTGCGGACGGTACGGTTGCCGACGAGGAGGGGCTCAGGGCGCTCAACCGCCGCGTGGTTGCGCTGGGAGAGGAGCTTGGGATCCCCGTCGTTGCAACGTGCGACGCGCACTTTATGGAGCAGCACGACGAGATCGTTCGAAAGATCCTGCTTGCTTCCATGAAATTCTCCGATGCGGACCGCGACGTTGGTCTGTATTTCCGTACGACGGAGGAGATGCTGGCGGAATTTGCATACCTTGGTGAAGAAAAAGCATACGAGGTCGTTGTGGAAAATCCGATACGGATCGCAGACCAGATTGAGCGCATCCGTCCGATTCCGGAGGGAACCTATACGCCGAATCTGGAGGGCGCGGAGGAGGAGCTGCAGCGCCTTTGCTGGGAGCGGGCGCGCGACTGGTATTCGGACGAGCTGCCGGAGGTGGTTTCGGAGCGGCTTGACCGTGAGCTGACCTCCATTATCAAGCACGGCTTTGCGGTGCTGTATATGATCGCACAGAAGCTCGTTGCCTATTCCAATTCGCTTGGCTATATGGTGGGCTCGCGCGGATCCGTCGGCTCCTCGTTCGTTGCATCCATGTCCGGTATTTCCGAGGTCAATCCCCTGCCGCCGCATTACCGATGCAAAAAGTGCAAATACTCCGAGTTTATTCTCGACGGCTCCTACGGCTCGGGCTACGATCTTCCGCAGAAAAGCTGTCCCAGATGCGGGGAGGATCTCGTCCGTGACGGACACGATATTCCCTTTGAAACGTTCCTTGGCTTCTACGGCGACAAATCGCCCGATATCGATCTGAACTTCTCGGGCGACGTACAGGGCAAGGTTCATAAGTATACGGCGGAGCTGTTCGGTAAGGACAACGTCTTCCGTGCCGGAACGACCGGCTCGCTTGCCTCAAAAACGGCGTTCGGCTATATTGCGAAATATACCGAGGAACGCGGACTGAAGCTCAACCGTGCGGAGATCGACCGCCTGATTAGCGCGATGGTCGGTATCAAGCGCACGACCGGACAGCATCCGGGCGGAATCATCGTCGTGCCGCGTGAATACGACGTGTACGATTTCACACCGATCCAGCATCCCGCCGATTCTCCGGATTCGGAGATCATTACCACGCATTTCCAGTTTACGTATCTGCACGATACGATCCTCAAGCTTGACGAGCTCGGACACGATATGCCGACCAAGCTCAAGATTCTGGAGCGCTATACGGGAATTCCCGTCGATACGGTTGATACCTCTGACAGAGAGGTGTACGGGCTGTTTACCTCCTGCAAGCCGCTCGGACTGAAGCCGGAGGATATTATGGGCTGTGAGCTTGGAACGTGGGGTATTCCGGAATTCGGCACGCCCTTCGCACAGGGAATGCTCAAGGAGGCAAAGCCTCAGAATTTCTCGGATCTGCTGCAGATTTCGGGACTCTCCCACGGTACGGACGTATGGCTGGGCAACGCACAGGAGCTCATCCGCGACGGTACCTGTACGATCTCTGAGGTCATCGGAACGCGTGACTCCATCATGCTGTATCTATCGTATCACGGCGTGGAAAAGTCTATGGCGTTCAAAACGATGGAATCCGTCCGTAAGGGCAAGGGCCTCACGCCGGAAATGGAGGCGGCAATGAAGGAGCAGAATATTCCGGATTGGTATATCGCCTCCTGCAAGAAGATCAAATATATGTTCCCGAAGGCGCATGCGGCCGCGTACGTCATGCAGGCCATTCAGTTTGCGTGGTACAAGGTGCACCGCCCGCTGGAGTTTTATGCTGCGTACTTTACTGCTGCTCCAGACGGCTTTGATGGTGAGGTCGTTGCGCGCGGCCGTTCCGGTGTCGTTTCAAAGATCCAGGAGATCCGCGATAAGGGCCTGGAGGCGACGCAGAAGGAGGCTGACGTGGAGGATGCACTCAAGATCGTTATGGAGAGCATGGCACGCGGAATCCGCTATCTGCCGCCGCATCTGTATAAGTCGGATGCAAAGGCGTTTCTGCCGGAGGACGGTGCGATCCGGATGCCGTTCATTGCGCTGTCAGGTCTTGGTCTGACGGCGGCGGAGAAGATTGTGCACGCGCGCGAGGAGGATGTTTTTTATTCCAAATCCGAGCTGCAGGACCGCGCACAGCTGTCGCGCGCAGTGATGGATATCCTTGCTGCAAACGGCGTGCTTGACGGTATGAGCGAAACCAATCAGCTGTCGCTGTTTTGATGCGGAAATACGGGAGAAATGTGAAAAAAATAAAAATTTTTTCAAAAAATTTCTGAAAAGCACTTGATAAAATCCTCGGAAAATGGTATACTATATGAGCAGTTTTATGTAGACAGGGAAAAGACTGGGAATCGTGTATGACTCCCACCCAAGCGCATAAATTCGTTTTCACTTAATTTACACACAGAAAGGTAATATACGCTATGAACAAGTCCCAGGTTATTGATGCGGTTGCTCAGAAGACCGGTTTGAAGAAGAAGGAAACGGAGAACGTTGTCAACGCATTCCTCTCCACCATTGAAGAAGCACTCACAAACGGTGAGAAGGTTCAGCTCGTAGGCTTCGGTACGTTTGAAACCAAGGAGCGCGCAGCTCGCGTCGGCAGAAACCCTGCAACCAAGGAGCCCATTGAGATCCCTGCTTCCAAGCACCCTGCATTCACCGCAGGCAAGGCACTCAAGGAAACCGTCAACAAGTAAGGCATACATTCCGACCGCACCGACGCAAGCGACATCCGGTGCGGTCGAATCTGTATGAAAAGGGGGATCTGTATGAGACTCGACAAATATCTGAAGGTATCCCGTATTATCAAGCGCCGTACGGTTGCAAACGACGCGTGTGATGCCGAGCACGTGACGGTCAACGGCCGCCGTGCGAAGGCCTCCTACGACGTCAAGACGGGCGACGTTCTTGAGATCACGTTCGGAGAGCGTACGCTGCGTATCCGCGTTTGTGACGTCCGTGAGCATGCGGGAAAGGCTGACGCCGCCTCGATGTACGAGGTTTTGGACTGACTGTCCCGCGCATATCCGTCTGCTGCCGTGCATACGATGTACCAACGAATTGCTTGGAGGTACACAATGGCGGAAAAAAGCGGAGTGGGGGATCAGCTGCACACCCTGCACCTGTCTGGCAGGGAAGCGTTGGAGCTTTGCGGTGTAGTGGACGTGGACAGCTATGATGAGCATACCGTTACCGTTCGAACGGTGTGCGGTATCCTTTGCATAGAAGGCGAGGGACTGCACGTCAGACATCTTGCGCTGGAATCCGGTACGCTTTCGATAGAAGGACGGATCTCCGGCATGAACTATACGGAGGATCAGAGGACGGGAGCGGGCGGATTTTTCGCACGGCTTCTGAAATGACGTGGACGGTTGTACGCGCGGTATCCGATATTGCAACGGAGCACGCGGTGCTGGTCGAGGCGAGTGCGGCGGGAGACGTCCGTGCGGTGCCGGCGGCATTGGTGTGCGGCGTATGTCTTGGGATCCTCTATGATCTTATCAGACTCGGGCTCTGCGTTCTGCGGGTTCTTCCGGCGGCAGAGCTTCCGGCCGGGATCGGATTCCCGCACGGTGCAATTCGGAAATTGAGCGCGGTTCGTCTGCGTATCCTGCCGCCGGCAGATGCTGCGGATGGGGCACGGCGCATCGGTGCACGTGCGGCGCATATCGTGGAGTTTTTTGCGGATGTGCTGTATTTTCTGATCTGCGGCTGTATCGGTGCGATCTTTCTGTACCGATTCTGTAATGGCGCGGTACGGTGGTATGCCGTTGTCTGCGCGCTGATCGGTGCGGCACTCTATCGCCGCCTGCTTCGGGGATGCGTGCTGTGTGTGACGGCATTGCCGATCCTGCTTTTGCGTGCAGGGGCAGTGACGATCTGCAATACAGTGCTCTGCCCGCCGCTGCGTCTGCTCATGCGCGCGGTGCGTGGGATCGGACGTATCCTCCGGAAAGGAAAACGCCGTGCGGCTGCTGCGTGTACGGAACGTAAAATAGGAGAAAAATCAATATGGCAAAAGAAAAGAAACAGCCGAAAAAGAAGATCAGTTTTTTTACGAAGGTCGCGTTCTTCGTCTTTTTCAGCTTCTGCGCAATCACGATCATCCGTCTGAGAGGGGAGATTGTCAACTATCAGAACCAGATTGCAGCGGCTGACGAGCAGATCGACTTTTACACGGGGCGCATTGAAGCACTCAACGAGGAGCTGTCCAAGCCCATTGACTATACCTACGTCAGAAAGATCGCGAAAACCAAGCTGAATTTCAGTATGCCGGACGACGTGATCTTCTACAACGACCTGTCGAACTGACAACGAGAAGGCAAACGCCGATAAATGATACTATGAACGACCTGAAACGAGAATGGAGAGTCGTTTTTGTGACTCTCGCATCAATCACTGCAGTAACATTGTTTCTTGCTGCCGGATTTGCCGCTCTGTATCTGACGGGGCTGGAGAATCACCGTCCGGCAGATACATATCCTGTGGGTGAGGAAACACAGACGGAGGCTCCCAATCAAGCCGGGCCGACACCCGATACGGAGGAGCTTATCTCACTCAGACAGGAAAACGCAGATCTTATGAAGCAGCTCGATGCGCTCCGTGCGGAGCTGGAATCGATGCGTGAAAAGGAGTCTGCTGCGGATACGGAGCATCTTCCGGTGCCGCCCACGAATCCGCCTGACCAATTCGATCCGGATGATCTGAAGCCCGCAGATCCCGAGTCGCTTACCTATACGTTTGTGCTGAACGAGATCCTTTCCCGCATCGCGGCTTTGGAGGACAAGATTCAGAGCGGGCCTTATATCGTTGCACCGGACGGGACGCTGATGCGTCTGGAGGACGTGGTCCTTGAGGAGGGCACGGAGATCATCCTGCGCCCGGCGCAGGGGGCTGTCCTGCATCCGGACGGAACGGTTTCCGAAACGGAGATCGATTACGAGGCGATGGGGTATCGATACCCTACGATCGCGATATCCTACCGTGATATGGTACGCGGAACGACGTATTCCTGCAACGGCGATCAGAGATTGTTCTCCGCGAGCCTGATCAAGGCGCCGTACGTGTACACGCTTCTTCACCAGATCGCGCAATATAACGAAATCAAGCGTGCCAATCCCGAAAACGATCCTGCCGTCGGGAAGACGCTGGCGCAGGAAACGTGGGATAAGTACGATCTTGGCAGGATGATTCTTTTGACGGAGGAATCCAAGGCGCCCGGCTCAGGAAAAATCAAGAACATGGATCTTTCCGGCGAGGGCAAGGAGTTTTCTGTTTTGGAGCTCATTGAATATGCGATCAAACATTCCGACAACACGGCGTTCCGCGTTCTGCGCGACGAATTCGGCTACGAGTATTTTTGGACGGTATCGTACGAGCTGGGCGTGAGGTCCGTGTTTACCTCCTTCAATCAGCTTACGGCGAACGAGGCAAATCTCTATCTTGCCGCGATTTACGACTTTGCTCTGGAATATCCGGAGGAGGGCGGTATGCTGGTGAATCTGATGAAGAAGTCGGATCACCAGGTTCTGATCCCGATGGCGGTGAAGAATCCGGGAGATGCTGCGCATAAGTACGGATGGGATTCGGAGTCGTATCACGACATGGCGATCGTGTACGGCGATGCACCGTATGCCGTTACCGTTATGACGACCTTTGACATCGCCACCAATCACGACGGGCTCAACGCCTATATCCGTTCTCTGATCCGGGAGATCGAGGCCCTGCACGAAACCCTTTACCGCGTCTATCGGGAAATGGAATGACGGCTCTGACAAGATAGCACCGCACTGCATACAATGCAGTGCGGTGCTTTTGCTTTGCGCCGCGAATACGAACCGGATACAACTGAGATGATGACACAAATTCACATTGCCGTCAGCTCCGTGACGTTGGGGGAGCGGGGGCGTGCGGTGCTGTTGGCACATGGGATTCCCTCTGCGGTGATACGTCCGCAGCCCGATGCGTCTGCGCTTGGATGCGCGTATGCAATCGAGGTCGTGGGACGGTATACGGTCTCCGGAATCCGCGTGATCCTGGAATCCGAGCACGTTCCGTATGCAAAAATCACCTTGGTGGATGGGACGGCATTGTAGAGTGGCGGGCTGTTGCACTTACGTGCCCCAGCCCCATAGAAGTTTCCCTTGCCCCTCAGTGAAGGTGCATTTTCATGCGATTTTCGCTTGAAAACCGGGAAATTCGGGTCACTTTGTGACCCTGGGG
>JAGBZV010000019.1 GCA_017628075.1 Clostridia bacterium | reverse complement strand
ACGACACGGCAGGAAACGGTATGTCCCGCAAGACAGAGCGCGCGCAGCTCTGAAACGTATGCGCCCGTATCAAATACCTTCATCGTTTCACCTCATCTCTGTCAGCATTATACCACAAAACGGCGTTAATTGCAAGAAGTTTCGGAAAATCCTTGTATTTGCGGTGGTTTTGTGGTACAATGAACAGGTTGAACGATACTGTTATACCGGGATTTGGGACAAAAAACAGGAAAGGATGCTTTTGTGGTTGCGAAAGCCTGGAGAATTATCATGAAAAAAGCTGGAGAGAGCAGTCTGCGGCAAAATGCGCGCCGCTATATCAACCGTCATTTTCATATCGTGTTTCAGCGGCTCGTATACGTTTTTTTGTTTGCAACGATTCAGATTGCGCTGCTTGTGTGGCTGTTTCTTCGCATGAATGCGCTGACGCCGTATTTTCTGGTCTTTTGTATGCTGATATCGTCAGCAGCCGCAGTGCACATCATCAACAAAAACAACAATCCGGCGTATAAGATCGCGTGGCTGATCCCACTGCTTGTGATGCCGGTGTTTGGCGGTCTTCTGTATCTGATGTTCGGCGCGCGGCGCATCCATTCCCGCCTTGCGGCAGTGACCGATACACTGCGCACGCAGTACGCATTCCCGACGACCGCCGTGCCCACGGACAGCACTGCGGTGCGTGCACTGTCTGCATCTGCGGCACTACAGTCTGCATATATCAGCCGTGCATCGGGTTGTCTGCCGTACACGAATACGGATACCCGGTATTTTTCCTCCGGCGATGCCTTTTTCCCGGCACTGTGTGAGGCGTTGCGCGGCGCGAAGCGATATATCTTTATGGAATACTTCATCATTGAGGAGGGGGAGTTTTGGGATACCATTCTCGAGATCCTCACGGAGCGCGCTGCCGCAGGTGTAGAGGTGCGCGTTATGTACGACGATTTCGGCTCTATGTTGACCTTGCCCCTGCATTACGATAAGGAGCTGTCGGAGCGCGGTATCCGTACGCACGTGTTCAACCCGTTCAACACCGTGCTGTCCCCGCGCCCCAACAATCGCGATCACCGAAAGATCACGGTCATCGACGGTGTAACGGCGTTTATCGGCGGAATCAATATCGCAGACGAATATATCAACGCCTACGCAAAGCACGGACATTGGAAGGACAGCGGGATTCGTCTGGACGGAGGCGGTGCATGGGGGGTGACGCTTCAGTTCTTGTCCGTCTGGGATGCGGATACGCGTACCGGGACCGATCTTGCGCTGTATTATCCGGAGTCGGACGGTACGGTGCGCGCGGAAAACGGCATTGTCCAGCCGTATACTGACGTTCCGATGGACGGGGAGCCGGTTGGAGAAACGGTCTATTTTCAGATGATTACACGTGCGGAGCGGTATCTTTATATCACGACGCCGTATCTCATTCTTGACCATGAGCTGATGACGGCACTGCAGACGGCGGCAAAAAGCGGTGTGGACGTCCGCATCGTGACACCGCACATTCCCGACAAAAAAACGGTATTTTTTCTGACGCGCTCCTACTATAAGCCGCTTCTGGATGCTGGGGTGAAAATTTACGAGTATACGCCCGGCTTCATGCACGCAAAAACCATGGTCGCGGACGACAGGACAGCCGTTGTCGGATCGATCAACCTGGATTACCGCTCACTGTATCTTCATCTTGAAAACGCCGTTTGGATGTACGGAACGACCGCGGTGGCGGAGGTGCGGGACGATATTCTTGACACGATTGCGTGCTCGACACGTGTCGGAGCGGACGTCCTCGGCAGAATGACACCGCTGAAGCGCCTGTGGCTGTCCGTGCTGCGTACCTTTGCCCCCTTGATGTAAATAAAGTCGATTTTTTTATCTTTTTTACAGCCAGCTCTTTTCTTTTTTCTGCGTTTGTGCTATAATAGAAAAAAACGAAGGGAGCTTTCCGTTATGAAATCCTATGGAAAAACCACGTGGATGATTCCAGATACCTATTTGCACTCCGTTTCCCGTTCCTCTGATCCGGCGGACCGCAGCCATGAGGCAATCTGTGTTCTGAACACCACGGATGCCGATGCGCACATTGCGCTTACCCTGTTCTTTGAGGACCGGGAGCCTGACACCTCGTTCTCCTCGTTCTGCGGCGCACGGCGCACGCATCATATTCGTCTGGATAAGCTGCGGAGTGCAGCAGGCGATCCCATTCCGGAGGATACGCCGTATGCAATTCTCGTAGAATCGGACACACCGATCGTCGTACAGTATTCCCGTCTTGATACCTCTGCCGCAGAGATGGCACTGATGACGACCATCGCGTACGGTGTCGGTGAGGCGTAAGAAACGGCCGGATTTATAAAAAACGCACCTGCGTGCCCTCTGATCGGGGCTGTACGCAGGTGCCTCTTTATTTTGTATTATTCCAGATTCAGCTTTTTACTCATGATCGTTTTCGTGATGAACCAGAACGCTGCTGCCATGATAGCGCAGATCAGAATTATAAAGCAAAGATAGATATGAATTGTAGCCGTGATGTGGCTCTCGATCCACACAGTCAGAGGATTGAGGGCGCCTGAGATGCTCAGAACCGTAATGATCATGCTGAATACGGTTGCAATGATCTGTGTTGCAGTATAATAGATGAAATACGCCGCAACAGCCATGAGGATCCGATTCTTTTTTGCAGTCTGTCCGACGGTGATGCAGGCATAATACAAAAGCTGCGTGGTTGCTGCAGAAAGGACGGTCAGAAGAAGCAGCTCAAGGGCGTATGTAACCAAATGCGCTGTCCCGCACAGCAGGCGGAGCTGTTGTATTATGAGGTATATCTCATGGAGCAGCTCTCCCAAAAGTGAACCGGAGAGAGCGATGGATGCCGATGCGATGACGGTCAAAACACAGAGTACCTGACACAGCATGGCGGCGGAAAGCTTAACAATGAGATGCTCTGTGTGTGTAACGGGAAGCGTGAACGTCAAATATCCCTCAGAGGAATACAAATTTCTGTAAAAGCGAATGATACAGACGACGACGGAGAGCACGATCAGCGCCATGCACGCTAAAACGAGCAAAAGGACGGATGAGGAGAGTGCGATTTTGTTTATGATATTCCGATCGTCAAAGCAGCGGAAGATTCTCGTCATGATGCCGATGACCAGGACGATGGGGAGAAACATTCCGAGGGTGCGGAGATAGTAAACACATTCGTGTGAAAACAGCTTCTTTACCATTTGAACACCTCCCTGAAAAGTGCGTCAACGCTTTTTCCATGCTCATTTTGGATCGCTTCCACGGACTTGTGAAGCACGATTTTTCCCTTGTCGATAAAGATTGCCTCGTTCAGTATGGGCTCAATATCGGAAATGATATGCGTTGAGATGAGCACGGAGGCGTCGGGATTATAGTTGTTGATGATGGTAGAGATCACGTAATCTCTCGTTGCCGGATCGACTGCCGCAATGGGCTCGTCGAGGACGTAGAGGCGCGCGTTTCTGCTCATCACGAGGATCAGACACACCTTTTCCTTGTTGCCCTTGGAGAGATTTTTGAGTCTTGTTTTTTTCGATACTCCGAGCCGCTCCAGCAATTCATACGCAAGCTCCGGACGAAAATCCTCGTAAAAGTCGCAAAAGAATCCGATGATTTGCTCGGCTGTCATCCAGGATGGGAGAAACTCATTGTCGGGAAGATAGGAAACGAGCCGTTTGGTTTCTGCTCCCGGCTTTTCTCCGTTGATGAGAATGCTTCCTTCGTTTGGGGTAAGCAAACCGTTTATCAGCTTGATCAAGGTCGTCTTGCCGGAGCCGTTGGGACCGAGAAGGCCAATGATCTTGCCGGGTGCAACGGTCAGATCGATCTGGTCGAGTGCAAGTGTCCCGCCGTATTTTTTGGTCAGCTTTGTACATTCAAGAAGTGCACACATTGTTTTTCCTCCACGATTTGATTTGCACAGCGCCGGGCGACCGGGCGCAATCGGCAGCCAGAGGACTGTCACTTTTATAATAATACAGTTGCTGAGATTTGTCAAGGCACTGCGGCAAAGAAATGGGCTGCGGTTGACAATTTGCGTGT
>JAGBZV010000018.1 GCA_017628075.1 Clostridia bacterium | reverse complement strand
TAAACCGTTGAAAACAATGCGGCGGAAGGAATTTGCTATCCTTCCGCCGCTTTTTTTGTGGTTTTACTGGCGGGTGAATTCGATATTATCGATCCAGCTTTGTGCGGTGGAGAGATACGTGGTCATTCGATCCAGCAGCAGAGAAATGCTGGAGGAGATCTGCGGGATGATCGTGCCGAAGAAAAGCACGAGCACTGCAATCAGGATCAGATACACGCAGATCAGGGACAGAACGCGAACGAGTTTTTTGCGTGGCCGTTTTTTTTCAAGTCCCGAAAAGATCTTTGTTTCAAAAAAGCGCATGAGCGGCCATAGCAGGTATGCAATGCCCACTGCATAGATGAGCGGCTTACATACGTTAAGGATTTTACCGATGACCGTACTGAGTGCTTCCCATCGGATAAAGAGAAAGATCAGCAGAATTGCGGAGATGAGCACCGCGGCCGCATAGATTGCGTAGGTGGTATAGCGTTTGTTCCATTCGAATTTCACCGGAACAGCTCCTTTCGTGTGAGGGGGATCGTAACTTGATGGCGGATGGGAATCGTTGAGGCTCGGCATACTTGGGGAGGGCAGCACATACAATGAAGCACGAAATAAACCTGTATGGGAATATTGGAGGATGTGTCTATGTTTGTATATTCCGTGCGTGCTTCTGCTCTGCGATTCGTTGCAGTACTGACAGCAGCGGTTGTCGTGCTTGCATTGCTTGTGGCATTCGTACCGTCGTACGTGCCGACCTCGCTTCTTGTCGGAGAGGAAAAGGTCGTATACGACAACATTTCATCGCTTGGTACCCGCATGGAGTTCCTTGCCGGATTCGGTTGGGAAATCGATGCGGAGCGTGAGGATGCTTCTGCCGTTACCGTCCCCGCTAAGTTTGATGCTGTATACGAGGATTATAACGACATTCAGCGTGCGCAGGGGCTGAATCTGCAGCGATACAGAGGAAAGACGGTGATGCGATATACCTATCCGGTCAAGAACTACGAGGGGTGGGACGGAGAGGTATGGGCAACGGTGCTTGTTTACAAGGACAGGGTGATTGGCGGAGATATCTGCTCCGCATCTCCACAGGGCTTTGTGCACGGCTTTAAAAAGCCGTAATTATAGGCAGTTCTGTGTCTCCTGCTCCTCGTAGAGTGCCAAAAGCGCTTCCTCAAGAGCATCCTTTTGGTTTTGCAACTCGGAAAGGCGCTTGTAATTCATTGCTGCCTCACCTGCCATCTCAAGGTCGATGGCCTCGATTTCTGCCTCCGTCTTTGCGATTGCTTCTGCGGTCTTCTGGCGCGCGCGCTCCTCGCGGCGTCTTTGTGCGGAATCCGCCTTATTGCGCAAATATTGCTCACGGCCGGCACCCAAAGTGTCAGCTCCTGCCTGTACAGCTGCGGAGGAGGGCTGATTTTCTGCGGAGCGCTGTTCCTTATATGCAAGATATTCAGGATAGGTTCCGTGGAAATCAAACAGCGTATGAGAGGAAAGATCAAATATGCGGTTTGCAAGCTTGCTGATGAAATACCGGTCGTGAGAAACTGCAATGATCGTTCCGTCAAACGAGAGCAGTGCCTGCTCCAGGGCTTCGCGGGAAGGAATATCAAGATGGTTGGTGGGCTCGTCCAGGACGAGTACGTTCATTTTTGAGAGAATCAGCTTCGCAAAGGTCAGACGCGCTTTTTCACCGCCGGAGAGCACGGAAACCTTTTTTTCAATATCATCTCCGCGGAATAAAAAGAGTGCAAGCGTATTACGTATCTCTGTCTGTGAAAGATTTTCATACGAGGACCAAAGCTCCTCAAGCACCGTGTTGTTTCCGTCAAGATCCTGCTGCTCCTGGTCGTAATATCCAACAGTGACGTTGTAGCCGTATTCGTAGTCGCCGCGGTCTGGGGCGATTCTGCCCATAATGATTTTGAGCAGCGTGGATTTGCCGCATCCGTTCGGTCCCCAAACGAATACGTGGTCACGCTTTCGAACCATTGCGGACACGTCAGAAAACAGAGGCTTTCCCGGATATGCCTTTGACAGCCGGTTCAGCTCCAGAACGTCGTTGCCTGACTCACCGGACTTGGAAAACTGCAGACGAATGGTATCGGGGGCAGCTGTCGGACGGTCGAGCTTGACCATTTTATCAAGCTGCTTTTGTCTGCTTTCTGCAGCGATGATATTGCGCTCACGGTTCCAGCGGCGCTGCTGCTCAATATACGCCTCAATGCGTGCGATCTCGCGCTGCTGGTTCTGATAGTGCCGCTCCTCGATCTCGCGGTTCTTGGCTTTCTGTTCAAGATAGGAGGAATAATTGCCCTGGTAGACCGTCGCCCGACTATGCTCGATTTCGAGGATCTTTGTTGCGATCCGGTCAAGAAAATAGCGATCGTGAGAAACGACCAAAACGGTCTTTTTATACGCGCGCAGATGCTCCTCCAGCCAAGTGAGCGTATCGATGTCCAAATGGTTGGTCGGCTCATCCAGCATCAGAATATCCGGCTCCCAAAGGAGCAGACGGACGAGTGCCAGGCGCGTTTTCTGTCCGCCGGAAAGACGATCGATGGGAATCGACCATAGCGTATCGTCGAAGCCAAGCTGTATGAGCATGGATTTGATGCGGCTTTTATAGGAATATCCGCCCTCTGCCTCAAAGGCTTCTGTCAGCGTGGCGAATTGGCTGACGAGCTTTGAAAAGGCTTCATCGTGCGGCTTGTTTTCGTGTTCATAGGAGGCAATGGCCTCCTCGGTCTGTGCAATCCGCTCCTCTATGGCGCGAAGATTGGGGAACGCACTGAGCATTTCCTCATAGACCGATTTTTCGCTCTGCAGACCGGAGTTCTGCTCAAGGAAACCAACGGTTTTATCTCGTGCAACGTAAATAGCACCGTTGTCCGGCTGGTATTCCCCTGTGATAAGACGGAAAAGTGTGGATTTTCCGGCTCCGTTCACACCGATGATACCGAGCTTGTCTCCGTCGTTGAGCGAAAACGAAACGGAGTCAAGAATGACGTCGACACCGAAGGAAAGACTTAAATTGTCACAGCTTATGCTGATCATGGAAAACTCCTTTAATGAATCGTGGGGACTGCTGTAAGTCGTTATGCTTGCAGCAGTCCCCGATTGACCTGCGTGGTTTACATGCCGGAGGAAGTACCACCGGGTGTGATGATATCCCAGACACGGTTGAGCTCGTTCTGCAAAAGCAGCATGGAGATGACGCCGAACCCGAAAAGGGGAAGCAGAAGGAGCACCAAGGAAAGATCGGATGCACCCTGCACACCGGTACGGTTCTGCATATCGAAAACAAGACGGCCGAATTTATAATACCAATAAATTTCATAAAGGCCGCAGGTAAGGATCGTGAGGACAAGCTCAAGCATCGGATCGATGCTTGAATCTCCGCGGAAATCCCGGACCTCCCGTGAGATAGCGTAAATGAGATACAGGGAATAAAGACCGCAGGTTACAAGAGAAAGAAGCAGCACGACGGCAGGATTGCGTTTCATAGTGATTCCTTTCCTGAAAAAGACAGTAGTATTGAATTATTCCTGCTTCTGACCGCACTTGCAGCAGAAGACGGCGCCCCCAGGAAGCTCAGTGCCGCAGGCAGGGCAGACAACGGATGCAGGGGCTGTGGCGTCTTCCGGTGCATTTTCTTTGTCTGCTTCGGGGGCAGGCTGCTCAGCCTGTGCCTTCTCAGCCTGTGCCTGTGCCTTCGCTGCCTCAGCGGCAGCCTTGATTGCATCGATCTCTGCGTTGATGGAAACGATTTCCGCGGT
>JAGBZV010000155.1 GCA_017628075.1 Clostridia bacterium | reverse complement strand
ACGGCACAGTTTTCCAGTAACAATACAGTGAGTATTCCACAGGCTGCAGCATAGACGTGCTGCAGCCTGTGCTTTTTCATATCTCATAGTTTGATAGGTTTTCAGTTAAATCAGACAAGACGTTAGGAAAGGACGCTTTGATAAAAGCGTGGGTGAGGAATATGAATTTTTCAATGTTTATGCCGGTCGATATCAGGACGGGTATCGGCTGTGTTGAGGCAAATGCGGAGTGCTTTGCCATCGGTCGTCATGCATTTCTCGTTACGGGCCGCCATGCCGCGAAGGCCTGCGGCGCGCAGGAGGATGTGATTCGTGTGCTTCGGGCATTGGGGATTGCATACACAGTGTACGATCAAATCGGAGAGAATCCGCTGATGTCGGTATGCTGGGAGGGTGGTCAGATGGCTGCCGGAGTCGGTGCGGATATGGTCATCGGAATCGGTGGAGGCTCTGCCATGGATGCGGCAAAGGCCATTGCCGCATACGCCGCAAATCCGTCTATGGAGCCCCGTGCGCTTATGACAGAGAACAGACCGGCAGCAGCCCTTCCGATCATTCTGATACCAACGACAGCAGGAACGGGAAGTGAGGCCAATCCTTACGCCATTCTGACGCTGGACGGAGACGATAAGAAGTGGACGTTCAAGGATCCAAATCAAACGTATGCGAAATATGCGTTTTTGGATGCGCGTTATACGGCTTCGCTTTCGGAAAAGTATACGGTGTCGTGTGCATTGGATGCGTTTGCGCACTGTGCCGAGTCGTATCTTTCTCCCAAGGCAAACGACGTTTCCAGAATGTTTGCTGCATATGGCGCGCGCGCCCTGTACGCGTTTATCCGCGACTTTGAGGCGGGGGGTGATATCTCCTCCCTTGAGACGAGAGAACGGCTCCTGTACGCTTCCTGTGCAGGCGGAATTGCCATCAATATGACGGGAACCGGGTTCCCGCATCCGCTCGGCTACAACCTGACGCTGATGCGCGGCGTTCCGCACGGTGCTGCCTGCGGTGCATTCTACCGCCACTACCTTGATTTCTGTGAGCGCGGAGATGCGGCTCTTTGCCGTGCTCTCTACGATGCAATCGGCGCGGCGGGAGAGGAGATCAAAACCGTGATCCCGATGCGATCGAACGTCCGTCTTGTGTTGGATGACGGTGAAATTGCACGGTACGTGGAGAAGGTGCGCGGTGCAAGCAATTACAAGAATTGTCCGTACGTGATTACGCCGGAGGAAATGGTGCAGATCTATACGGAGTTGTTTGGTGAATAAAATGATGGGGGTGTTGCAAGTTGAAAGCTTGCGACACCCCCGTGTCACGAAGTGACTCGAATTTCCCGATTTTCATGCGAAAATGGCATGAAAATGCCCCACAGCTGAGGGGCAAGGGAGACTTCTATAGGGCTTGGGCACGTAAGTGCAGCAGCCCGGTTGCGCGTATCAGACGTTGAAGCGGAAGAGAACGATATCTCCGTCCTTCATGACGTAGTCCTTACCCTCGGATCGGACCATGCCCTTATCCTTGGCGGCGGTCATGGAGAAGCCGTGGTTGGAGAGCTCGTCGAAGTTGATGACCTCGGCGCGGATGAAGCCGCGTTCAAAGTCGGTATGGATCTTACCTGCTGCCTGCGGTGCTTTTGTTCCGCGTGTGATCGTCCAGGCACGGCATTCATCGGAGCCGGCGGTCAGAAAGCTGATAAGACCGAGCAGGGCATAGCTTTCCTTGATGAGCTTATCAAGGCCGCTTTCATCGATGCCAAGGTCCTCCAGAAAGGCACCCTTGTCTTCGGGCGGGAGCTGTGCGATTTCAGATTCAATGGATGCGCAGATGGGCAGAATTCCGGAATGCTCCTCATCAGCGTATGCTTTCAGCTTCTGGAAAAACGCATTGCCGGAAAGATCCTGGCCGACGTCACTCTCGGAAACGTTTGCTGCGTATATAACGGGCTTCATCGACAGCAGCGGAACGTCGGACAGCATTGCGAGCTCGTCCTCTGTGAGCTCCATCGTGCGTGCCGTTTTACCGTCAGCAAGAACCGCATGAATGCGATTGAGCAGGTCAAGCTCGCCGGCAAGTGTTTTGTCGCCCTTCATGGCCTTTGTAACGCGGTCAATGCGGCGATCAAGAAGCTCAAGGTCGGAGAAGATCAGCTCCATATTGATGATCTCCACATCGGAGATAGGATCAATGCGGCCTTCCACGTGGATGATGTTTGCATCCTCAAAGCAGCGGACGACGTGGATAATGGCGTCTACCTCGCGGATATGAGAAAGGAATTTGTTTCCGAGGCCCTCGCCCTGCGCAGCACCCTTGACAAGACCGGCGATATCGACGAACTCGATGACGGCGGGCGTCTTTTTATTGGGATTGTGAATTTCCGCGAGCTTGTCAAGACGTGCGTCCGGAACGGCGACGATGCCGACGTTGGGCTCAATGGTGCAGAACGGATAGTTT
>JAGBZV010000154.1 GCA_017628075.1 Clostridia bacterium | reverse complement strand
GGCTGGGCACGTAAGTGCAACAGCCCGTCGCCTCCGATCCGTTGTGGTTCCAGCCCATATCGAAGGCACGCAGGTTGATATCAAGGAATTTTGCGGGAACGGTGGTCTTCAGAACGGAGATCCAGGTTTCGTAGGGGATATCGGTGCGGCGCGCAAGAATACCGATCAGAACGACGTTTGCCGCCTTGATCGTGCCGGCTTCGCGTGCCATGGCGATGGCATCCGCTGCAATGAGATCTGCTTGTGCGGCGATCTTTTCACAAAGTCCGTCGGGATACTTTGCAGCACCCGTGATGACGGGCATCGGATCGATGCACTGCGTACCGGTGACGACAACGCCGCCCTTTTTCAGATAGGGCAGTGCGCGATATGCCTCAAGCTGCTCAAATGCGAGAATGATATCCGCCTCGCCCTCACCGATGATGGGGGACCAGACGCGCTCGCCGTACTTGACGTAGGTGACGACGGAGCCGCCGCGCTGGCTCATGCCGTGAACCTCGGATACCTTTACGTCGTAGCCCTCGGAGATCAGTGCGTTTCCGAGGATGCGGCTGGCAAGCAGGGTGCCCTGTCCGCCGACGCCGACGATCATAATATTTGTGGTAGTTTTCATTTCAGTTGTATCCCCTCTCAGTTATCGATCTTCCGGATGGCGTGGAACGGGCAGACACCGACGCACAGACCGCAGCCGTTGCACTGATTTTCGTCAACGACGATGGTACCGTCCTCGCGCTTGGAGATTGCCGGGCAGCCGAGCTTCAGGCACAGACCGCACCGTTTGCAATCCTCAGAGATGGTACAGCGGCCGGTGTACTTGACCGTTTTGAGAAGGGCGCAGGGCCGCTGTGCGATGACGACGGCCGGGGCCTCCAGTGCGCACGCTTCACGCACGACGGACTCAAAGGCTTTTACGTCGAACGGATCGGCCACGCGAACCCAATCGATGCCCACAGCATGGCACAGAGCCTCGAGATCGACCTGTCTGGTTGCTTCTCCGCGGATGGTTTTGCCTGTGGTGGGGTTCTCCTGGTGACCGGTCATACCGGTGATGGAGTTATCAAGAATAATGACGGTGTTGATGCCCTTATTATAAACGATATCGATCAGACCGGTGATGCCGGAGTGCATAAACGTGGAATCACCGATGACGGATACGAGCTTCTTTGCGAACTCGTTTCCGCGTGCCTTTGCCATACCGAGTGCGGCGGATACGGATGCACCCATACAAATGGTGGTATCCACGCTGGAAAGCGGTGCAACTGCACCGAGTGTATAACAGCCGATGTCGCCGGAAACGGTCAGTCCCAGCTTCTTGAGCACGTAGAAGGTGCCTCTGTGCGGACAGCCGGCACACATAACGGGCGGTCTGCCGGGAATCGCATCAATGGAGGCGTGTGCAGGCATCTCCTCACCGAGGATGACGCGTGCGATCATTGCGGGTGTATATTCGCCGAGCAGTGTGAAGACGTCCTTGCCGCGGACGTTCATGCCGATGGCGCGGCAATGCGTTTCGATGAACGGATCGAGCTCCTCAATGACATAGACCTCGTCGCACAGCGCTGCAAAATTGCGCAGCTTCTCGATGGGGAGCGGATAGACCATGCCGAGCTTGCAGTAGCTTACGCTGTCACCGAGTGCCTCGTGTGCGTACATATCGGATACGCCGGAGGTGATAACGCCGATCCGCTTGCCGTTGACGGTCTTATCGGTATACGTAACGGTGTTGAGTGCCGTCGTTTCCGCAAATGCACGCAGTGCGTCGATGCGCGCTTCTACGGCAATGTGACGCGGACGTGCGTTGGCGGGCATCATAACGTATTTGGGGATGTTCTTTTCGTAATCCCGGAGTGCCGCTTCCTCGCGGTCCGAGATCTCAACGAGCGATTGGGAATGAGAAACGCGGGTGGACAGACGAAGCAGTACGGGGGTATCGAACTGCTCGGAGAGGGTGAACGCCTCCTTCGTATACGAAAGGCATTCTGCGGAATCTGCAGGCTCCAGCATCAGAAGCTTGGATGCCTCTGCGTAGTGACGGGAATCCTGCTCGTTCTGGGAGGAGTGCATACCGGGATCATCTGCGACGGCAATAACAAGACCGCCGCCGACGCCGGTGTACGATGCTGTGAAGATGGGGTCTGCCATTACGTTCAGGCCGACGTGCTTGCAGCAGGTCATTGCTCTTGCGCCGCCGATGGAGGCGCCGATGGCAACCTCAGCGGCAACCTTTTCGTTGGGTGCCCATTCAACGTAGACGTCCTCCGCAGGGAAGGTCGCCATAACCTCGGTGATTTCTGTGCTCGGTGTGCCGGGGTACGATGCGGTGACGCGGACGCCCGCCTCATACGCACCGCGTGCGACGGCAGCGTTGCCGATCATAAGCTGTTTCATGTGCGTTTGTTCCTTTTCCTATGTATGGTAGTAGTGTATGGTGTCGTTTAGTTTTTGATTTGCTGCTCGACGAGTGATTTTCCGCAGTAGATTTCGCGCAGCTTCGGCTTTTCGATTTTTCCCGTGGGATTGCGCGGGACCTTTGCGAAAATGTAGGCGCGCGGTCGTTTGTAGCGCGGCATGCTTGCGCAGAACTCTGCGATCTCGTTTTCCGTCAGCGTCATATCCTCGCGGACCTCGATGATCGCTGCCGCAATCTCGCCCAGACGTGCGTGGGGGAGACCGATGACTGCAACGTCCTTGACTGCCTCGTGGCGGCGGATGTGGTTTTCGATCTGGACGGGGTAGAGATTTTCACCGCCGGTGATGATGACGTCCTTCTTACGGTCAACCAGGTAGATGAAGCCGTCCTCGTCCTCCTCTGCCATATCTCCGGTGAACAGCCAGCCGTTGCGGAGCGTTTCGGCGGTGGCCTTTTCATCGTGATAGTAGCAGATCATGACGCCGGGGCCTCTGACGCAGAGCTCACCGACCTCGCCGCGTGCGACGGGCTCGCCGTTTTCATCTGCGATCTTGACCTCCCATCCGTAGCCTGCACGGCCGATGGCGCCGACCTTATGGATGTTCTCGACACCGAGGTGGACGCAGCCGGGACCGATGGACTCGGAGAGACCGTAGTTGGTGTCGTAAGCCTGTCCCGGGAACACGTTCTGCCAGCGGCGGATGAGGGACGGCGGGACGGGCTGTGCGCCGATATGCATCAGACGCCACTGCGACAGCTCGTAATCGGACAGCTTCAGCGCGCCGGAATCGAGCTCGTCGAGAATATCCTGTGCCCACGGCACGAGCAGCCAGACGATGGTGCATTTTTCATCGGACGCTGCGCGCAGGATCCATTCGGGATTGGTGCCCTTGAGAAGCACGGCCTTGCTGCCGGAAACCAGAGAGCCGAACCAGTGCATCTTTGCACCGGTATGATACAGCGGCGGGATGCAGAGAAAGACGTCGTCCTTGGTCTGACCGTGGTGTGCCTGCTCGCACAGTGCGGCGTGTGTCAGAGAGCGGTGCTTGTGCAGAATGGCTTTTGGGAAGCCGGTCGTACCGGAGGAGAAATAGATAGCACCGTCGTCGTCGTCGGAGAGGGGAATGTCGGGTGCCTTCTTGGAGCAGAAGCCGATCATGCGGTCGTAGCTGTCCGCAAAGGAGGGGCAGTCCTCACCGACGTAGAACAGGTTTCTGACAGCGGGAATGCGGTCGACGATCTCCTCGATACGGCCGATAAATTCCGGGCCGAAGACGAGCATGGAGCAGTCTGCCTTCCCAAGACAGTATTTGATTTCCTCTGCCGTATAGCGGTAGTTCAGCGGTACGGCAAGAGCGCCTGCCTTGAGAATTCCGAAATATACGGGCAGCCATTCGATGGAGTTCATCATCAGGATGGCGACCTTATCGCCGCGGTTGATGCCGCGGGTCAGAAGCAGATTGGCAAAGCGGTTGGCTTTATCGTCAAAGGTTTTCCAGGTGATCTCGCGGCGGAAGGGCTGGCCGACCTCGGGCTGAATGAGGGAATAGTCCTTCCAGGTGATGCGGGACGCCGGTTCAAACTGCGGATTGATTTCGATCAGTGCGGTGTCGCCGGGATACATCTCGGCGTTGCGCACGAGAAAGTCTGTAATTGGCATAGCGGGGATCCTTTCGTGCTTTTGTGCGTGCGGTTTTACGCTGATTACATTATTATAACACCAAGGCGTGCTTTTGTCAAGCATTCAGGCTGTTTTTCTCCCGTTTGAGCGTATGTTTTGCTCGAAAAACGAAGAAATTGGCGGGGTGCGGCTTCGATGCTTTCGCGTTCTTATGCATGAGATGCGGAGGAGGCGCTTGACAAAAGCTGCAAAATCCGGTATAATGGTACTTGCTTCCATTCGGCGCAGTTCTGCCTGCTGCAAACGAATGTTTAACGATACACAAATGATTGTGAAACGATACACGCAAAGGAGGACCCATGCAATATCTGAACACCTTTGACCTTCCCACGGAACGTGAGGAGGCCGGATTTCTGCTGTCCAATGCGCCGGAAATGACGATGCGCTGCTACTCCGGAGCCTCTGCCTATCCGTTCGGTGTGTTTCCGCAAAAGGGGCTTTCACATCTGCGCCTTGCGCCGCTGACCTTGCTGTACGGCACCAATGGCTCAGGAAAATCCACACTGCTCAATATCATGGCGCAAAAGCTGTCGCTTGCGCGTTCCGCGCCCTTCAATCATACGCCGTTTTATAAGAAATACCTTGCGATGTGCCGCTTTGACGGTACTGCCCCTGCCAATTCCCAAATTATCACAAGCGACGCCGTGTTTGACTTTATGCTTGATATGCGTGCGCTCAACGAGGGCGTTGATCGCCGTCGTGAGGAGGTCTTCGAGGAGTACAGCAGGATGCATGATCCCAATGCCCATATGCCGTTTTCGGGGCTTGAGCAGTACGAGGAGTTCAAGCGCTTCCGCGATGCAAAATCCTCAACTAAGTCCGATTATACATACAGAAGAATCCCAAGAAACGTGCAGAACCGTTCCAACGGAGAGTCTGCCTATGCGTATTTTACCTCACAGATTACGGAAAATGCGCTTTATTTGCTGGACGAGCCGGAAAACAGCCTGTCGGCACAGATGCAGTGTGAGCTGGCGCAGTTTCTTGTGGAGGCGGTGCGCTTTTTTGGCTGTCAGCTGATTATTGCCACGCATTCGCCGTTTTTGCTTGCCATGCGCGGTGCACTGATCTATGATCTTGATGCGGCGCCCGTGATGCAGCGACGCTGGACGGAGCTTGAGGCGGTGCGTACCTATCAGGAGTTTTTTGCTGCTCACGCGCATGAATTCGAGAAGTGAAACGATACACACGCAAATGTGAAACGATACACATAAAACACAAAAAAGAGCCGGTGCAAATGTCGTGCACCGGCTCTGTGTGTTTGTGTTCAATGCTTGCGGCGGATCAGGGACGGACGATTTCAACCTCCTTAGGCGCGGTGACGTCTGTGTGAACCGTGCCGTCCGCCAGTCGGGTATGACAGACGGTGATAAGACCGTAGGGCGTCGGGAAGGTGCCCTTTGCGTAAGTAAGATCGCCGAGCGCGGGATCGATGCGGACTTTTTTGCAGCCGGCCTCCTCAATGCGGATGCCAAGGACGTAGTGCGTCAAAAACGGACAGGGACCGGATGCCCAGCCGTGACAGAGGCTGTGACGGAAATTGTGATAGCAGTACGCGCCGCGGTCGCCGTGAATATCATCCATGCCTGCGGGGACGATTGCATCTATGGGAGCGGCGTTCTGCATCCAGTCGAGATCAAAGTCCTCCCAGAAGGTGGTTGCACCCATAGCAAGCATACCGCCCCAATACTGCCGGATGGCATCCAGCGCGCCTGTGATATCGCCGGCCAGCGCCTTCGCCTTCAAAATGTAGTAGCCAAGGAAGGTCGTATAGCCGTGTGCGCCGTCAACGGAAAGCAGCGTGTCGTTTGTTTGCTTTGCATCGCAAATGCCGCCAAGCACCATCAGTGCTCCGGCAGCCTTGGAGCCGTTGGGGTCCGGAACGTGATTTTTCATGCGGTCTGCCGTTGCGCGGCACATAGTTGCAAGGCTTGTGCTTCCGAGCACGTCCATCATGTCCGCACCCGCACAAAGTGCCCAGCGGACGAGTCCCTGCATACCTGCGTGTCTGGCCTCGGCGTTGGTCTCACTCGGCCAATCGAGGAATTTTCCGGGCATCTGCTCCACACCGTCTGCATCCACGAGTGAAACAATATGGGAGAGCAGGCGCGTCAGATACGTCTTCTGCTCTGCAAGATAGGCAAGGTCACCGTGCGCTGTGTACCATTCCTTGTGCAGAAGGATCCACCACAGAGAGTAAGAGGGGAAGGTGTTCATCCAATTCACCTCACACTCCGTGATGGGAGCGTCGTCACGTGCAAGGTCGAGGGATTTCGGAACGACCTCGTTGTAGCCGAAGGCGGAGAGGATGGTCATGACCTCGGTGTGCATATCGCCGATCCACACGAGTCGGTCTCGCTTGATTCCGTCCCACAGATATTCCTGCATATTCAGGTGCGCGGTGTACGCTGCCGTATCCCAGATGCGGTTGAGCAGTGCATCGGAGCTGGAAAAGGAGCCAAGATATTCGATATCGCGGAAGATGAAGACGGCGCTGATGCTTTTGAACGTGACGGCGGCATCCTCACCGAGCAGATCGATGCGGGCGAAGCGGAATCCGGATTCGTTCGTTTCCATTGCGGAATAATCGCCCACGTTCATGATGAAGTCGCGGTTTGCATGGTCGTTGGTTGCGTTTTTGACACCGAGGGGCGTCATGGCCTCCATGACGGACTCACCCAAGCGGATGCGGATGGACGCACGTCTGAGCGTGCCGCCTGCTCCTGTATCGTCGGAGGAGTGGGAGCTCTGGACTGCCAGACGGAGGGAGCCGTGCAGCTCGCGCCCGAAGTCCAAAAGGATCGAGGCCTTCGGTGAGGAGGGACGGTTGACCATGGTGAAGCTCTCATCCTCGGAGAGCGTCAGCGTGATCTGCTCGCGCTTTTGGGTGAGCAGGTGCTCTGCACCGATGATCTCCGCGCCGTCCTCGGCGGAGGACCACACGATGCGGGACGGGACGAGATAGCGGCGCGTGCGGGGATCCTCGTCTTTTCCTGCAAGGATGGGATATTTGTCATAGATATGTGCCATAAGAACACTTCCTTTCGGCATTTGTGCGCAGGGACTCTGCAGCTTTTTCCGTTATTATACCATACCGCCAAGGGAGAAGTCAATAGGCAATTCAAATTTTGGGACGCTCTGCCTTTTGTCGGCGTGAGCGCCGCTGCTTCCATAAAATCAAGGCCCCGGAAATCAGAAGAAAGCCGCCGAAGCACCGCCGCATGGCGTCCTCGGAGAGCATCCTGCCGATCGCGGAGCCGAGCACGGCGCCCGGAAGTGCGTACAGGATCAAGTGAAGCACCGTGCGCCACGGAAGTGAGCGATGTCTGAGGTGATATGGAATGGCGGCAAGCGCGGACACGGCGAAAAACAGAAGATTCAATCCGCGGGCCTCTGTGATGGACATTTGCTCCGCGTAGGTGGTATATATCACGAGCAGGCCTCCTCCGCCTACGCCCATTCCTGCAAGGGCGGCGATTGCTGCGCCTGCGATAAAGTCAAGAATCACAGACACCTCCCATCAGAGAAGCATCCGTGCACCGGAGATGCACAGAAGCCATGCAAATATCGTGATAACCGTTTGTGCCTTCATCCTGTGCAGCAGATATGCACCGAGAAGCCCTCCCGGTACGGCACCGAGCAGATACGGCAGACCGCGCTCCAGCAGGGACGGAATGACGTGTGCGCTCTGTGCGTGCAGATGCAGCAGAAAGGACAGTGTGCACAGGGGCAGAATGCAGACGAGTACGGCGGCGAAGGCGTCCTGCGGTGCGGCTTTTTTTCGAAGCACCAGCAGAAGAAGAATGCCGCCGCCTGTTCCGATCAGACCGTTGAGCACGCCGCCGAGAAGACCGATCAGTGCTTCCTTGTACGATAGCGCGGGGGCCCCTCCCTTTTTCTGTGCGTTTGTGGGGACGAGCATGGCCTACCCTCCTTTTTTGTTAGGATTTCGGAAAAAATCGGGGCAAGGACTTGCTATTTTCAAAAATATTTGGTATAATAATATATAATACTAAAGAAAACGTACGCCCAATGCCTCGGAAAACAGCATTCCCGCGGCAGGGGGGTCTTATACCAGCTCACAAACGAGAGGAGATATTTCCTTGGCGGAATCCAAAAAGAAAACGGCTGGAACGGCAAAAGCCGCTTCAGCAAAAACAAAAAATAAAAATAACGAGAAGAAAACCGGACGGGGTGGCAGCAGTGCCCGGCAGAAGCCGCAGGCGCCCAAGTCTGCATCCAAGCAGGGAAGCGCCCGCGCCGACAGCACAAAGACAGACACAACGCCGCCGGCAATTTCGCAGGGCGGAGCACTGCTTGGTGCGCTGCTTCTGACGCTGCTTGGCCTGTTCTGCGGTGCCGCGCTTCTGTTTGCCGCACAGACGGGTACGGTCGGCTTAGCACTTCACAATCTCCTGCTTGGCCTTTTCGGCTGTGCTGCGTATGTGGTTCCCGTGCTTTTGCTCATTGAGGCGGCATTCTTCAAAAAAGACGTGGAATATCACGCCATGCCTCACAAGTGCATTTTCGGCCTGCTGCTGCTTGCCTTTGTCGGTGTTCTGTTCCATTGCGGCGTGCGCGGTGACGATGCGCTCTATGCCGAGGGCTTCGTTGATACCGTCGGTGTGCTTTGGGAGAGCGGAAAGGCGGGAATGGGCGGCGGTCTGATCGGCGGTGCGCTGTGCTGGCTGCTTTCCTGGACGGGAATCGTGGGGACACTGATCATCAGCATCCCCGCCGTTGTGCTGCTCGCGCTGTTCTTTGTGGGAATGACACCCAAATCACTGTATATTACCGTGCTGTACAAGATCTACAAGTACCGTGAGAAGCAGAAGGCGTGCTGGGAGCAGAATCTGCCCGATATGAAGGCGCGCCAGGAGCAGCTTGCCGCTCGCGAGGAGGCACTTGC
>JAGBZV010000153.1 GCA_017628075.1 Clostridia bacterium | reverse complement strand
TTGGGTGCCGCGAACTCCGTCATCCGCAACAACTTCGGCCGCCGCGGCAAGGAGCTGTGGTCCCAGGCAGGAGAGGGCGAGCGTATCGTGATCCGCAAGCTGGACAACCAGAACGAGGAAGCCCGCTATATCATCAATATGATCATGGATTCCGTGATCCGTGAGAAGCGTAAGTACAGTGATTTTGCCGTGCTGTACCGCGTTAACGCACAGTCCTCCTATCTGGAAAACACCTTCGCAAAATCCGGTATTCCCTACCGTCTTCTCGGCGGCACGCGCTTCTATGAGCGCAAGGAAATCAAGGACGTTATCGCATATCTGTGCGTCATCAACAATCCCGCGGACAATCTCCGCCTGAAGCGCATCATCAACGAGCCCAAGCGCAAGATCGGTGAAACCACGCTCGGTGCATTGGAAAACATTGCCTCATACGAGGACGTTTCCATGCTGGAGGCTATGCGCAACGCAGAGAACTATCCGACGCTTGCCAAGTCGATCTCCAAGCTACACGAATTTGCAAGCATGATCGACGGGCTTCGCCGTCTTGCTCAGACGGAAAAGCTTTCCGTGCTCTTTGAGCAGGTATTGGAGCAGACGGGTTACATGAAAATGCTCGAGGCTGCAGGCATCACCGAAATCGATCGCGTTCAGAACGTCAAGGAATTGATCTCCAACGCCGTAGAGTACGAGAGAAACAACCCTGAGGCAACGCTGTCCGGCTTCTTGGAGGAGGTTGCGCTCGTTTCCGATATCGATAATTACGATGCAGATGCAAATGCCGTCGTTCTGATGACCATCCACTCAGCAAAGGGCTTGGAATTCCCCGTCGTATTCCTCCCCGGCATGGAGGAGGGGCTGTTCCCGAGTATGCAGTCCGCCATGAATCCCGAGGAGCTTGAGGAGGAGCGCCGCCTGGCATACGTTGCCATTACCCGCGCCAAGACGCGCCTTTACGCACTGCACGCACGCGAGCGTCTTATCTACGGCAAAACGAACTTCAACCCGAAAAGCAGATTCCTTGAGGAGATCCCGGAGGAATACGCCATCACCGAGCTTCCAAAGAGCATGCACAGACTGGCAAAGGAAGCTGAGGCCTCCGCTGTCGGCGTCAGTGACCGCAAGAAGATCACCATGTCAAAGGAGTTTTACCGCGAATCCGATCTGTCCTCGGGCGTAGGAAGAACCCAGGGCTACGACCGCTTTACCGTCGGCGATTCTGTTTCACACTTCACCTTCGGCCGCGGCGTGATCCTGTCTGTGCGTGAAATGGGCGCAGATATCCTTTATGAGATCGCATTTGACAACGCGGGCACCAAAAAGCTCATGGCAACGTACGCCAAGCTTAAGAGGTGCAGCGATTAAGCATCTCACCTATCCCCATACGTCTTCTTATTACAGCGGACAGCAGCCTCTTGGCTCTGCGTCCGCTGTATTTTCTTTTTAGCCCCCACCCTCAGGCACATCGGAGCATCGCAATTCAATTTCAAAAAATATACGGATCCCCCTTTACAAATTCATAAATTTATGATACCATATAGGAGAAGGGGGACATATCCCCGTGCTCATCAATCTAATGAAAGCAAAGGAATCAACCAGATGAAAGAGAGTATCAACGTCGTATTCGTAGGCCTCGGATGCCGCGGATACGGTCTTTTGGAAATGGTGCTTGACACCATGCCCGACGTCAACGTGATCGGCGTATGTGATCTTTACGAGGACCGCATCGAAAATGCGCGCCAGCTTGTCATCTCCAAACGCGGCACCGAGCCTGCCGTTACCACCAATTACCACGACTTTTTGAAAATGGATGAGGTGGATGCCGTCATTACGCCCTCCTCGTGGGAGGCACATATTCCCATCTGTATCGACGCGATGAACGCAGGAAAATACGTTGCGACCGAGGTAGGCGGCGCATATTCTGTGGACCAGTGCTGGGAGCTCGTCAAGACCTATGAGCGCACGGGTGTGCCATGTATGCTTTTGGAAAACTGCTGCTACGGACGTGAGGAGCTGGCGGTCCTTAACATGGTCAAGAAAGGCTTGTTCGGCGAGATCCTGCACTGCGAGGGCGGCTACGAGCACGATCTGCGCGACGAGGTTGCACTCGGTCACCAAAACCGTCATTACCGTCTGGACAACTATATGCACCGCAACGGCGAGCTGTATCCCACGCACGAGCTCGGCCCGATCGCAAAATACCTGAACATCAACCGCGGAAACCGAATGCTTTCCCTGACCGCTATGGCGTCCAAGGCGCGCGGTGTCAACGCATGGATCCGCGAAAAGCGCGGCGCCGACTTTGAAAACGCGGATTATGCCTTTGCACAGGGCGATATCGTAACCACCTGCATCAAGTGCGCACACGGCGAAACGATCGTCCTCAAGCACGACACCACCCTGCCCCGTGCATATTCCCGCGGAAACCTCGTCCACGGAACGAAGGGCATCTGGAGTGAGGATAAGTACGGATGTATGTTTGACGGCACCTGTGAGGGCGACTCCTGGTCACATACCTTCACGGATATGAACGAATTTTTCCCAGAGCACGAGCATCCTCTGTGGAAGAATTACACCGCAGTCGGCGGCCACGGCGGCATTGACTACCACGCAATGCGCGGCTTTATCGAGGCGGTCAAGGCAGGCACGCAAACGCCCATTGACGTTTACGATACCGCATCCTGGATGGTCATTTCCTGCCTGTCCGAGGACTCCATTGCCATGGGCTCTATGCCGGTTGCCATCCCCGACTTTACCAATGGAAAGTGGGTACGACGCGAGCCGTACGTCCGCTCCCGCTACTGTCTGGAGGAGGTCTGCGAGGA
>JAGBZV010000152.1 GCA_017628075.1 Clostridia bacterium | reverse complement strand
TGCGGTCATAATACTCCTGCTTTTCTTAATGAAATTCTTGTATAAGAACATTATACTCCCTTTTTTTCAATCGGTCAAGCGCTTTTGCAAAAAAAGAGAGGAAAACGCACAAACATAACGCCGAGGAATTCATTTTATTGTTTTTAAGTATGAATTGACTAATAATCAAACAGCGTATATCTATTACATTAACAATGATAGTGGGGAACTTATTGTTAGTGATATTGCTGTAAAATAAGGTGAGCATACCATAAGCGTGTTCGATTTACAAAACAAGCTCAAAATGGAATGAATACGAAAGCCAGCGACTTGAGCCGCTGGCCGGTAGAATTGGGCTTTTAGTCCTTATGCAAACCATCCATTTGGTGGGCGGTTATGCTTGAGTTGTTCAGGTTGACGAGAATGACGGATCCAAGGATACATAGTATGCCAAGCACCTTCTGCGGGTGCATTTCTTCTCCGAATACTGCAACTGACAGCACGGTGCTTACAACCGGCTCCAACGTGGCAAGCACGCCTGCCTTTCCGGGATCGGTGCCGCGCAGACCGGCTGTGTAGAGCAGATACGGCAAAAGACAGGTCACGGGGCCGAAGATCAGAACGAGAGGGAGAACCCATGACGCGCTTTGCAGAGGAGTAAACATAGGGGATGTGAGTGCAAACGGTGCCGAAGCCGCTGCCGCAAGCAAAAACGTATAGAACGTGATGGTCAGAGAATCATATCTTCCGACTCCGAATCGGCCGAATATACTGTACAATGCGTAGCATACACCGGATGCAATTCCTGCCATGATTCCGGGTAAGGAGATCGCGGCGGACGGTGTTATGAGCCCCGATACGAGAAAGCAGCCGACAACGGTTACCGCGATAGCCGTGATTTTCGGCGGTGTCAGCCGTTCGTGAAACAGAATTGCAGACAACAGCAGAATGAATGCCGGAGAGGTATAAAGCAAAGCCGCTGCGATGGAGAGGGAGCAGAGCCGCATGGCGATCTGATTACAGACGGTGAACAGAGTGAAGCTGATCAGACCGGTACCGATGAAGATCCATCCGTCGCGCAGACGGATGCGGAATTTTTGCGGTGCACGGAGCAGCATATAAAGCCCGAGCAGAAACGCGGTAACGACGGTCCGCAGAAACACGATCTGCATCGTGGAAAATCCTGCCTGCCTGAGATAAGTGACAAAGATCCCAATGGTTCCCCACAGAAGGCCGGAGAGCAGAATGAGTATTGACGATGTGGTTTGATTTTTTGGCAGCAATTTCATGCGGAGAGCATCCTTTGACGATGAGGTAATGGTATATTTGATGGGCGTTACGCCGCAGCCTCTAAAGTATACCACATCCGATACGAAAATTCAAGTGGCTCTGCCGCTTTTCATCGGAGGAGATGCAGAAAATTTGTGCATTTCAAGGTTGTATAGGGCAGATACCTCTCTCCAGAAGGCAAGATCCGGGATTCCGGTCGGCGTTTGTCCGGCAAGTGCCTGTACGGCGGCGATTGCTGACGTCGTTGCTGCATCCGCCGTACCCGATAGAGTGGGTGCAGGAAACTGACCGAGCGGGCGCGCAAGCACAGACAGCATGAGCTGCAGAAGCGTGTAGAAGCCCGGTGGGTATATGCGCGTTTCCAGCGCCGCCGGAGTGATTGGAAACAGTGGGGCAGCAGGCGCGTAGCGCTCGGCTTCTTTTGCATGGGCGTCTCTGAGTGCATTCCAATATTGCGGAGTCATGCGGATCGGTTCTGTATCAGGGATGGAGGTCTTCTCCAAAAAGCCCTCTCTTTGCAGAAAGGCGCGCAGGGCGGCATTCGTTTCCTCTCCTCTGATACCGGTAATGGGAATGCTTGGAATGCGCGCATCGTGATACGACAACCCGCGCAGATACCGCTGCAGCTCGCGGATATTGTTGGCCCGATCGGTGTGATCGACACTTGTTTGCATGGGTGGCTCCTTTCATAAATTGGGGGAATATTGGCCTGTGGAGCGCAGGGCTCCCTCCGCTGCTTCTGCCGCGGCATAGGAAAGAGCCGTCCAGGTCAGCGGCCCGACGATGCCGTTAGGCTCGATCCCGGCAAGCTGCTGGAAGGCCTCAACTGCAGCCTGCGTAGCCTCTCCGAAGTATCCCGTGATGCTCGGGGCGGTGATTTCCGGTCGGACAGAGGCGACGGTGTTCAGATTTTCCTGCAGAATACGAACGTCATCGCCTTCCGAACCACGGACGAGGAAGGTGCCGGGAAACGGCGACGGAGTATTGGCAAAGGCGGACTGCGGCTGCGAATCGATGATGCCCCGATAGGTATCGTAGATCGCATCCCACGTCAGAGGGCCGACGACGCCATCCTCTGCAAGGCCTGCGTAGCGTTGAAACGCACGGACGGCAGATGCAGTTTGTGTGCCGAATAGCCCGGTAACCGGTATGGGAGGGATCTCACTTATATATACGGCGATGTATGCAAGCAGATACTGCAGGGCAGATACAGCCTGTGAGCGATCTCCCTCTGAGAGCGTTTGCGGAAATACGTCTGACAGGTCCGAGTAGCGCAAGCCCTCAGAGTCGAGTTCGTTCAGCCGCTTGACTGCATTGAAAATGCGCAGAACGGCATACCACGTCGATCTTCCGACGATGCCGTCCGGTGTCAGGTTAAAGATGCGCTGGAATTCCTTGACTGCGTCCTCGGTTTCGATAGCAAACACGCCGTCTGTTGGATAGATCTTTGGGATGGCAGGATAATTCCGCGAAATGCGGTTCAGACGGAGCTGCAGATTTCGGACCTCGTTGCTCACGGAACCAAGCTGCAGGGGGACACCGGGGTAGGATTCCCTGATATCGTCGATGGGGGCATCCTGCACGATGCGTACGTCATCTCCGTAGTAGTATTGGAGAATCTGATAGGGAAGATATCCGTCCTCAGCAAGGGGGACGGTCCCCCATTGAGAAAGTCCGGGACAGGTCACGGTCGTTCCGTTGCAGTATTGTGTAAAGTACGGTTCGATGGCGTCGCCGCGAACAACGTAGCTGTCGAAGATGTCGTCTGCAATGCGGGAGATGTTCTCAAAGATCGTACGTCCTGCAACAAAGTATTGATCCCGTGCGGTTGAATTGGTTATATCAAAATCGTAACCGCGTGAACGGTAGTATTCCGTATAAATACGGTTGAGCACGAAGGAGATCTGGGCATATATGTTCGCGCGGATGGCATTTTCGGGCCACGTTGGATAGATTTCGCTGGATGCTACGTTTTTGACGTAATCGATGAACGGAACGGTTACGTTAGGTGCGGAAGAGTCCGGAGGTCCAAGGTGGACGGTAACGGTGCTTGGAATCGTTGGGACGGATGTTGGCATACGCTGCGCTTCCTTTCTGTCGTGTCACAGATTGGCCCCTTCGCCGTCTGCGACGATTGTGAAGATGCCGGGAGGTGCTTCATACTGACCGCTGGAGGGAAGGGGGATCATTTCGAAATACTGCAGGGAACGGATTCCGGCAAAAACGGGAACGCGTAGGGCTTCCTGCGGCGCATAGCCCTGCAGATACGCGCGGATGCGGACTACAGTATATGGTAATACCGCAGCACCCGGTGTTTCGGATAGTGACGCATCGGGTGCGGGAACTGCAAGAGGAGGTGCGATCCCGGACTCTCCTGTTTCTCGAACGGCGTACAGCTCCTCCGTTCCGGTTCCGTTATCAATGAAAATCTCGGCACGGACACCGGGGAGAGGATACGCCCTTCCTCCTGTGCCTGCGGATATAATCAGCGTACCGACGGCAGAATCCTCCTCCGGTGGAACCATCGGACGCGGATCTTGTGGTGGAGAGTCGTTTTCTGTGTAGGGAGTGTGTGTTTGTTCTGCTGACATACGTTTACCTTCGCTTCCCGTTTGGAAAAGCGTCCTTTCGCTGAGATCTTGAGGCAGGTGCCGCAGAGGCACGCTGCTTTGTGCCGGACTGCGTAGTTGACAGCAAAGTTTATGCGGGAAGAACGCCGTTTATGCGTGACTTGCTTGTCCTTGTCAGCGGCGGGGGAGGGGGGACATGTGAGAGAAATATGAAAAGTGAGAGGCATCAAAACCTCTCACCTTTCTTTTATGGAATCAACGAAACTCGAATCTGCCGGATTATTCCAGTAGGATTATGCAGATACTTTTCCGCCCATTCTTCCCAATCGGCTGTTGTGGCTGTTACCTCGTCTGGCAAGTTAAGATTCTCTGCACTTACAGAACATTCTACGGAACATACGTTGTTCCGATAAAATTTCACCAGTACCATTCCGTTCATCATAGAGTAAAAAGCTTCATGATTATAGCTATCAAGAATATTTACAAATTCAGAAATATCCTTGCCAATTGTGATTCCGTTAATCGTATATTCCATTTTATTTGTTACGATAAGTTCATCCGGAATCATATCGTCCTCAAGCGGATCATCCATATTCCAGTTATGGAATACAAGATACACGCCGTCCATGTATTCTACAGAATAGACAGGCTGACCGGGACCGTGCTCGGAGTATTCGAGTGTCAGCTTGCCGTACTTCTTCTCTAATTCAGACACCGACATATAAAGCATGGAGTCAGAAGGACTGTGCTTCCCGGAGGCTGATGCATCGGGGACAACCACCGCGCTGTCAATCAGCGGCTGGACCACGGTATCAAAATACTCCTCGGGGTCGGATTGGTACTGATTGACCGCAAAATCGCATACTACAGTATCTGCACAACGGAACAGAATATTATACACCTTGACTGGGTCACTGTATTCATCCGTTACGATCAGATATTGTATGCCGTTTGGATTTGTAAGCCAATCTTCTTCTGTTTTGCCTTCTAACTTATAGGAATAATACTTATCCTCCACGTAAAGGTGTGCGCGCGTATCCGTTTTATGATTCGCAATCCGGACACCGTCATGATAAAATTCATTTAGCCATTTCTGGCCATAGGACCAGATTTCGGGGACATTCAGCGTAAGTGTATGACCAATGGTTCGGTGGGACACCTCCTTCACGTTTGTGTTGTTCGGGTCGGTCATGTACGGAGCGTCAGCAAACTGAACAGGAAAAAAATCGAACACATTGATGGTGAATCTTCCAAATTGGTTCGTTCCCTCAATGTTGTCGTTATCAAGCCATTTTACGGATCCCGGAATATACTCACCGAAGTATTGGTCCATATAGTCTACGTCAATATCGTCTTCGTTAAGTGAAACAATCATGAAACGGTATGTGTAAGATTCCGAGTGTTGGTATTCCGCTACAACCCGTGTGCCATCCGGTGAGTAGGTGAGGTTGTACGGAATGATGGAAAGATAGTTCGAATTGTGCCGCACGATTCTTCCGTCCTCATGGATGAAGGTGATATCTTTGTAATATTCGCCGTCTTTTTCAAGTACCGCCGTCCATCCGTTATTGGATGCCATGGTTACTTCGTCTGCAGAAATATCATTTT
>JAGBZV010000151.1 GCA_017628075.1 Clostridia bacterium | reverse complement strand
TTCTCCGATAAGGATATCACGAGTACGTGCAGCAACCCCTTTTTCTGTTGGTGACAGTATCGTCAAAACAGCCCTTTGGCGTGCATATCTTTTTTTATCGTTGTAATATGTCAACGTGCGCGTTTTTTTGCATTGAGATCCGTTATCGGAACAGCAGCATAGAAAAATACGTCACGGTATCTGTGCCGTTGTTGTAGCGGATGCCGCTGCTGCGGGCAAGAGAGACGACGTTGATACCGCACGCTTCCATCGATTGGCGGGCGCGGTCCGGATGACGGCAGGGGGCTGTCGGATAGGTACATTCATTGCAGATTGCACAGGCACCGGCGCCGAGATGCACGTACTGTTCGGCAAAATCATGCAGCTCGGACGCAATGTACTCGTCAAGTTGCTGATGTGCGGCGGCTGCCGCCTGCATTCCCTCGAAATCGAAGGAGTCCTCAAGCGTATGGCAGGTCGTAAAGACAAAGGCGTTCCGATAAGCGGAATAGCGCTTGCGGAGATCCTCCCATTCTCCCACTCCGGGAGGGCAAGTCCAGCGTTTTCCGTACATTCCGCACCGATTGTCCTTGCACATTTGCCGGACGTCCTCGCTGAATGGAATGTCTGCGGGAGAGAGCCACGCAGACTCATGGATTGGGGGAACGGATGCAGGAAGTGACGTGCACAGATGTATCAGATGTTCTTTGGCTGTCATATACAGAATTGTGCCGCTGTCAGACAGAGGCATCCTTTCTTGGGTTCGTTATTGTGTGTGACTCAGATGGAATCCTCCGTGTCGGGAAACATCATATGTTCGATAAACAGTGTATTGAATACCTCGGAACGGTTCAAATCAATACATTTACAGCTATTGGCAATACGCTGCAGCTGCTCGGTATCTTCCGGATGATATGCAAGCGAGGCTGCACCGCCAAGTGCGGTGTTTCCGACGGCTGTTATGCGATCGTGCAGATCCTTTGGCAGAAGACCAATGGCGACAGCGGAGCCGACGTTCATATAGCATCCGAGTCCACCAGCAAGATATACGCAGGAAAGCGCGGCGTGTGCAATGCCTGCGGCATCGCACAGGGCCTCCATGCCGGCACGGATTGCGCTTTTTGCAAGCTGGAGAGCACGGATATCCTCCTGTGTGATACAAAGATCGTCCGTACTGCTTTTTGCGTAGGGAAACGGATCCTCCTCAAGATATCCGGTTTCATCCAGATCCGCACGCGCAAGCATGGCCGCAGCAAGGTCAATCAGACCGCTGCCGCAGATGCCGATGGGCTCTTTGTCCTCAATGGTACGTATAATAAATCGAGGATCACCGTGTCCGGACGAGGAGACGGAACAAACGGCACCGGCAATTCCGCCGACACCGGTAGAGATGCCGGCACCTTCCAAGGCAGGACCTGCTGCTGCAGAGGCGGTATACCACCGTGCACCGTGATCCTGTCCGGTGAAAAGCACCATTTCACCGTTTGTGCCGATATCGCATAACAGAACCGGATCCTTTGCAGATGCCATATCCGTTGCATAAATGCCTGAAATGACGTCTGCACCGATAAATGCAGATGCAGACGGGAGGATCGCAACCGTTTTAACGGGAAGGCCGAGGGCGTCACCGGAAAGCGTTTTGCCTTCGGTAAAGGCGGGCGTGAACGGATATGCACCCATGCCCTCCGGGGAAATACCGAGAAGGAGATGGAGCATTGTTGTGTTGCCTGCAACGGTCAGCACCCACAAAGGGGATCGGGGACAAAGCTCTGAAAGCATTTCGCGGATTGCACTGTGAATGAGTGACTGCATACGGGCCAGCGTTTTAGGATCAGCTGCTGCGCCGATGCGGCTCATCACATCTGCACCGAAGCTGCATTGCGGATTAAGGCGGGAGGCTGTGCGGAGTACTTCTCCTGTATGCAGGTTGATCAGCGCAGCGGCCAAGGTCGTTGTGCCGATATCAATTGCGGCGCCAAGTTGATCGGCTTCTTTGTCGGATGTGCCGAGTTTGTTCGGAGCGGCAGAGAATGTCGTTAAACCACTGCCGGAGTGCGCTGAACAGACGATGGTAGCACCGGTTGGCGCGCACCAAGCGTGACACGCAAGAATTGTACCGCGGTCGTCGGGGATCAGATTCGTTTTACATAAAGAATCTGCGAAAAAAGTGCCGTCGAGGACTCTCACCGCGCATTTTCCGCACGTGCCGCGCCCACCGCAATCGGCGCTGATAGGATAGCCGTTATCAGCCAGCCAATCGGACAGGCGCATGCCTGCTGCATCTGAAGGTATGGAAACCATTAATTCCTTCACGGCGTTATCTTTTTGATCTCATCGACGTAGTACTGCACGAGCTCGAATTTTGTTCCGGGCATCAAGCGATGGTCCGGACACGGCAGGAATCCGCCAAGGGCGACCATCTTCCGGACACGCTCCAATTCAGCATCGACAGCGGCACGGTCACGGCGCAGGACTGTTTTGTCCATACAGCCGACGCCACGCATTTCCGGTCCGAACTTCTTGCGTGCAGGCGTAAACTGATCGCCCCACGTTCCGATTTCGATGGGGAACATGGTGTTAACACCGGATTCGAACCAAGTTGGAAGAAGCTTTTCTGTCACACCGTCGCAGTCTAGAGAAATAATATCAATGCCGTACTGGTGACAAAGATCGTTTCTTTTCTTATAGTGCTTTGCACAAAGCTCTTCAAAGATTGTAGGAGAGAGCAGGGGGCCATTGGTGAAGCAGATATCCTCCCAATAGTGGGCAAAGTCGAATTTAGCGCCTGTTTCAAGGACCGCCTTAACACACTGATACTGCATTTCGGCATAGGCATCAACGATATCCGCAAAGAGCGTTTCATCCTCGTCATAGAGCAGATAGCTCATGCCGACGACGGAAACCATGGATCGGATATCACCGAGAACGGATCCAATGAAAAGACCGACCGGAACGTCCGGATCTCTTGTTTCATTGAAGGTCTGAAAATAGTCGGCGTACACACGGTCAGGATGATACTGCATTTTGGGAAGATACAGTGATTCAAAGGCTTCTCGATCCTTGAGAAGGTAATCATCCTCAGAGGGAATCGAATTAACACCGGGGCGTACACGTTCGATCAATCCATTGCAGTTTTGTACTCTCTGAGTACCGTCTGGGAAAACTTCAAGCACCTTGTGTTCGAACGTAGGCAACAATCCTAAGTTTGGAGATGGAGTTTTGAACCAGTTGAAATCCCAGCCGATGATGTCGTTGATCTTTTGGTCGGTTATATTTCCATCTGCCCACGTCTGAGCGTATTCCATGGGGATATGACCTTGCTCAGCCCATTCAACGAGCAGCTCGTGCCAATATCCAAAATGGACGGCAGGCAGTCTGTCAACAGGTTGATAGTGCAGGATGCGCATTGCGCGCTCACGATTTGTCATATTAGATTCCTTTCGTAACGGATTATCGATGATAGTCTGTGATGGATTATGTAAGCAGGGCTTTACGGCTGTTTGTCGTCGTTTGCTGCACGGAAAAAGGCATCGATATTTTCCCATTTTGCATGGGGAGGAATATCACAGCCGGAGGACAGGACAAAGTTGGGATAAGCTTCACAGGCAAGGCGCAAGGCGCGGACCGCATCCTCCATACTGTCCGGAGTGCCGTTCAGAAATTGATCGGCAGGAGAAATGTTGCCGCAGACAGGCTTATCTTGGGGCATTGTATTTAGGAGTGCAGTGAGATCAACGGCATCTCCGAAATGATACGCTGCTGCGCCGTTTCCGGCGAGTGATTCTGCCATAAATGGGGTATTGGGGCCGCAGTTATGGTAAATGACAATAAACGAATCATCCTGAACCGCTTCAATGATACGGCGAACAAAGGGGGCAGAGAAGACCTCCTCCAGCGCGGGGGAGAGAAGTCCCGCAAGCGGCTCGGCCATGACGATGCCGTGTACGCCTGCATCTTTATATGCTTGTGCATACGCAATCAAAAATTCTGTGGTTTTTTCCAATGCTGCAAGAACAAAATCCTCATCGGCAATACAGTTTACCAGCGCCTCGGAAACGTCCATGAGACGTCCGGCAAGAGAAAATGGGCCAATGATGCCTGCAAGCACGGGGCGGTCACCGATACGCTGTACGGCGTTGCGTGCCGCTTCAATATACAGACCGGTTCGGTTGGCATTCCCGACAGGGGGCACGTTCAGGGCACGCGCCTCGTCCTCGTCTGTAATCAGTATGCCAATGACGTTGGGGACCTCGTCCTCCTCAGAAAGAATTTCGCACCCGAAGGCTTCTGCTTCTACGGAAAGATCCATCATACAAATCGCAGCAGCGGCATTCGTGCGCGCAGCGATGCGAACGATGCCCTCTGTCTGCGCGGCAGCATCGTGGGTGAAGCGGTAGACGCTGGCACCGACGAGGGATGCTGACGGGAATGAAAGCAGGGGGAGGGGACGCTTGGAGGCAGGAAGGGCAGCGAGCCATTCCCTCATGTTGTACGACATAGTGCGTGCTCCTTTACTTTATTCCGCCTTGAGCGCAAGAAGGAGGCGCTTTGCTTCATTTGCAGCGGAAGCGGCATCGCTGGTAAAACAATCGGCACCGATTTCCTTTGCGTATTCCTCGGTGATGGGCGCTCCGCCGACCATAACGCGAACCTTGTCGCGAAGACCTGCTTCCTGCAGCGCTTCAATGACGTCGCGCTGGCCGAGCATGGTTGTGGTAAGAAGAGCGGAAAGGCAGACGAGCTGTACGTTGTTCTCACGGACAGCATCGACGATGACTGCGGGCTCTACGTCAACGCCAAGGTCGATACACTCAATGCCCTTACCTTCGATCATCATCTTGACGAGGTTTTTACCGATATCGTGCATATCACCCTTCACGGTGCAAATAACCGCTTTGCCAATCGGTTCAACGCCAGCTTCTGTCAGATAGGGCTTGAGGATTTTCAATCCTGCGTTCATTGCGCGTGCAGCAACGAGGACCTCGGGGACGAAGACCTCGTTTTTGCGGAACTTTTCGCCGATGATGTTCATACCGACGACAAGGCCCTCATTGAGAATTTCTTCAGCGGGGAGATTTTCTTCGATCGCCTGCGTAATAAGCGCAGAAACATCCTTGCCCGTGTCGGCAGGAATGTAAACCGATACGTCGATGTAACGGTCGCTTACCTTTTCTATAGGTCTGTTAAGAATAGAGCTGTTATCCTCAACAAGCTTTTCCTTGGAAAGCTTATCCGCATATATG
>JAGBZV010000150.1 GCA_017628075.1 Clostridia bacterium | reverse complement strand
GTGTGAATGGATTTTGGTGCTTGCATTGCATTTTTCCTCCTCCTCTGAGGACCCAATATTCACACACAGTACAGCACGCGTACTCAGACAAATGGCAGGTATTCTTGCCGTTGACTGCACGGTGTTTCGGATGTTTTCCGTTATTTTACTTAGTGTTGGTGAGTGGCTGGTTGCTCCGCTTTTTTTCTTACTTGTTTTGATTGGGCTTGCGCTTGCGTATCTTCTTAATATGCTTTCCGTCTATATTGCGCGTGCGGCAGATATGAAGGAGGAGGCTGATGCAACGTTATGATCGAGATTCGTATCGACGTTATGCTTGCAAAGAGGAAAATGAGCGTTGGAGAGCTTGCTGAGCGTGTTGGATTTACGATGGCAAACGTTTCTCTTTTAAAAAACGGACGGATCAGAGCGCTCAAGCTCTCTACATTAAATCGCCTTTGTGAGGTGCTTGACTGTCAGCCTGCTGATTTGCTCGTATACCTTCCGGATAAATCAGATGACATTGACACATTGGAGGCCACGGAGCATGAAGATGAATGATCGGTACGACGTTGCCGTTGTCGGAGCCGGCCCTGCGGGTGCGGTGTTTTGCGAGGCACTTTCAGCGCGGCGTGCAGATTTGCGTATTCTCCTGATCGATGGTTCAGGGACTGACGGGAAGCCCTGCGGCGGGTTGCTTGCACCGGATGCGCAGCAGGTGTTTGCGGAAATCGGAATTGCTTTACCGAATGACGTGCTTGCCAATCCGCAGATATTCGCTGTGGAAACGATCGATATGACTGTGAATCAGCAAAAGACCTATCAGCGGCATTATTTGAATATGGACCGTGCGGCATTTGAGCGCTGGTTAAAGTCGCGCATTCCCACACGTGTGACACGCGTTGCGGGACGCGTCAGCGCGATACGGCAGGAGGGTGATACCATTCAGCTTGACGTCGACGGCGTGTGCTACAGCGCATCGCTTGCCGTAGGAGCGGACGGTGCACATTCCACTGTGCGGAGGACGTTTTTTGAAGGTGTTGGCAAGCAATACGTGTCGATACAAGAATGGTACCGTGAGCCGGGAGCGACGGTACCGCACTACTCCTGCATTTTTGATGCTGCTGTGACGGATAGCTGCTCCTGGACAATCCGCAAGGACGGATATCTGCTGCTTGGCGGTGCATACGAAAAGCGTGGATGTGCACAGGCGTTTGAACTTCAAAAGAAACGACTCGAAAAACGCTTTGGAATTACGTTCGGTGAGCCGATAAAAAGGGAAGCTTGCCTTCTCAACAGCCCTCGAAGAATGCGGGATTTCGTCTGTGGAATACCACGCATCTATCTTATCGGAGAGGCAGCTGGAATGATCAGTGCATCCTCGTTTGAGGGAATCAGCGCAGCTATGATCAGCGCAATCGGTCTTGCTGACGCTATCTCGACAGAAAAAACGCCGCGCGGAATCCTTGCTCAATATCAAAGGAATACGCGAGCACTGCGCATAAAGCTCTGGCTGAAAACATACAAGCGCGCAATCCTGTGTTCTCCGCGTTTACGAAAACTGATCATGCGAAGCGGGATCGGAAGCATTCGCAATGCACATAGCATGGATTCATTGCTTGAGGATGGGACCATGGATGCATCGAGCGGCGCAAATTACCGTTCTTCAATATCATGAAACAAATAACGGGGCTGCCGCAAGTTGAAAACTTGCGGCAGCCCCGGGGTCACAAAATGACTCGAATTTCCCGATTTTCAAGC
>JAGBZV010000149.1 GCA_017628075.1 Clostridia bacterium | reverse complement strand
GCGGCGATTTTGCTTCGCAAAACCAGTCCCAATTCCGCAAAGAAAGGAAGCTTTCGCAAAGCGAAAGCTATGGTTATATAAATGGACAAATCTTACAAAAACGATACGGATCGGCAGGACACCGCAATGCCCGTGATCCGACCGATCCGACGCAGTGACATTGCAGAATGTGTAACGATATACAATCGGTATATTACGGAAACGACGTCAACCTTTGAGATCGAGCCGCTCACGGCGGAGGCGTTTGATGCGCGCGTGAGCGGGCTGTGCAGACAGTACCCGTTTCTCGTCTGCACGGACGGTGCATGCGGCCGGGTGCTCGGGTATGCGTATCTGTCGCCGTACGGAGAGCGTGCCGCGTACCGCTTTACCTGTGACGTTTCCGTTTATCTGGACATGGAGGAACGTGGTCGCGGCTTGGGGCGTATGCTGTATCAGGCGCTGGAGGCGGAGGCTGTGCGGCGAGGCTTTTACAGCATGGTGGCCATCGTGACGGGTGAGAATGCCGCTTCTATGGAATTTCACGCACGCATGGGCTTCTCGCGGATGGCAGAATTTCCGGAGATGGGGTATAAATTCGGAAGATGGCTTTCTGTCTGCTATTACCGGAAGCGCCTGCGCACACCGATCCCCGGTGAGATACCGATCGAGCTGCTGCCGCAGGATATTCCGTATCTTTCCTGATATGTAAAACGATACACGTATGCCGTTGCATATTCAGGCGAACGGTATTTTGTACACGCACGCGCGTGTAACGATACACATAAACGCTGGACAGATGCTGTCTGCGTGCGGTGCGACGCTGACTTCCCCGGTCAGTGGACGAGGACTGCGACGGCGTCTCTCTGCATCCTATAAGCGATAAATCTTTCACAAAAGCCGTTTTTTGTTCAAAAATATCGCTTAAAATGACGGAGTTCGGCTCCAAGGTTGCAAAAAAATCGAAAAAGAAGGAGAAAATTCAAAAAAAACCCTTGACAATTTCTGCGTTGTGAGATATAATATTTGTGTTCAAAAATCAATTATTCCATTTGATGAAAAGGAGAATCTCCCATGAAGAATCAGTATATGCTTGACGTGCTGGAAAACGTCAAGAAGAGAAACGCTGGTGAGCCGGAATTTATCCAGGCTGTCACCGAGGTATTTGAAACCATCGAGCCCATCATCGATGCACGCCCTGACTTTGTTGAGGCAGGTATTTTGGAGCGCATCGTAGAGCCGGAAAGACAGATCGTCTTCCGTGTTCCGTGGGTTGACGATCAGGGTAAGGTCCAGGTCAACCGCGGCTTCCGTGTACAGTTCAATTCCGCGATCGGTCCGTATAAGGGCGGTCTGCGTTTTGCAAAGAACGTCAACGCATCCATCATTAAGTTCCTCGGCTTTGAGCAGACCTTTAAGAACTCCCTGACTTCTCTCCCCATGGGCGGCGGTAAGGGCGGCTCTGACTTTGATCCGCAGGGCAAGTCCGATGCAGAGGTTATGCGCTTCTGCCAGTCCTTTATGACGGAGCTTTCCCGCCACATCGGCGCAGATCTCGACGTTCCCGCAGGCGTCATCGGGGTTGGTGCGCGTGAGATCGGATATCTGTTCGGTCAGTACAAAAGACTGCGCAACGAGTTCACCGGCGTTCTGACCGGTAAGGGCATCCCGTACGGTGGTTCTCTCATCCGTCCGGAGGCAACCGGCTACGGTGCAGTTTACTACACCTGCAATATGCTTGACTACTTCAAGGATACCATCGAGGGCAAGACCTTCGTCGTTTCCGGCTTCGGTAACGTGGCTTGGGGTACAGTCAAGAAGATTACCGAGCTCGGCGGTAAGGTCATTGCGATCTCCGGTCCCGACGGTTACATCCTCGATGAAGCAGGCGTCAACACCGAAGAAAAGATCAACTATATGCTCGAAATGCGTGCATCCTGCCGCAACCGCGTTGAGGATTACGCAGACAAGTTCGGCGTACCGTTCTTCAAGGGCGAAAAGCCGTGGGGCGTTAAGGCTGACATTCTCATGCCCTGCGCAACGCAGAATGAGGTCGGCATGGCAGACGCTGAGAAGATCGTTGCAAACGGCGTCAAGTACTACGTCGAGGTTTCCAATATGCCCACCACGAACGAGGCAATGGCGTACCTCAAGGAGAACGGTGTGATCATTGCTCCCTCCAAGGCGGTCAACGCAGGCGGTGTTTCCGTTTCCGGTCTGGAAATGTCCCAGAACTCCATGCGCTATAGCTGGTCTGCAGATGAGGTCGATGCAAAGCTCAAGGATATCATGAAGAACATCTTCAATGCGTCCATTGATGCTGCACAGAAGTATGGCTTCGGTGATGACCTCTGCGCAGGTGCAAACATTGCAGGCTTCCTCAAGGTTGCTGAAGCAATGAAGGCGCAGGGCTGCGTATAATTGAACATATACTTGTGTCATAAGTAACTTGCTGCCGCCGTATACGGAAAATCCGTATACGGCGGTTGTTAATAGAAAGGAAGCTTTCGCAGAGCGACAGCTGGTTATACATATGGGAGGGGATAGTCTATGGAGATCATTAAATTTTTACCACGTATAATTAAGTATATTGCAATTTTCTGTGTTACTTATATTATCGTACTTACCGGATGCACATTTATGGTTTCGTTTATGTATCATTTTACGATTCCGGATTCCCATGATGTCGAAGCTGTTTATCTGGCTGTCATTGCTCTTATAACAGTAGTTATTCTCATGTACGTTGATTTTAAAATAACAATAAGAAAGTACTTTATAACAGAATACGACGATACGGATACAAACTCTTCTGATATGTGCTCAGATCACCCCACCGCATAAGTGTTTT
>JAGBZV010000148.1 GCA_017628075.1 Clostridia bacterium | reverse complement strand
GCTTGCCGACAAATACGCCCGTGCCGAAGCCGCCGTCCGCCTCGGCGCAGACGCAGTCTTTGAGCTGCCGTTTCCGTACAGCACGGCAGCCGCGGAATTTTTTGCACGCGCAGGCGTATTTCTTCTGCACGCGCTCGGTGCGGACGCCATTTGCTTCGGAACGGAGGGGGCGTGCAGAGAGGCGCTTCTTTCCGCCGCACAGCGGCTTTGCTCCACGGAATTTGAGGAAGCCTTCCGTCTTTCTGCAGAGGACCGCACCAATGCCGGAATCGGATATCCGGCACTGCGCCAGCGCGTGTATACCGAGCTGTACGGGACAGAGGACGACGCGCTTCTGCGTACACCGAACAACACACTTGGGCTTGAATATCTGCGCGCCGCCCGCGTGCTTGCACCGGAAATGGACACCGTCTGCATCCCCCGCACGGGAGATGCACACGACGCCGATGCTCCCGCACCGGCGCCAAACGCCATCCTGTCTGCCTCCGCTATCCGGGCACGCATCGAGAAGGACGGCACCCCCGCCCCGGCGCTCCCCTATCTGCCCGATGCAGCCGCCGATATGCTCTGTGCGGAAGCAGCGGCAGGCCACCTGTGCCTCTCCCCCGAGCAAATGCCCGGATATGCACTGCTGCATTTCCTGCGCACGACGGAGCCTGCAGCACTCGCACGATACGCAGGGCTTGGCGGCGGACTCAGCGGCAGACTGTGCGCGGCAGCACGGCAGGCCGCCACACAAAAGGAGCTGTTTTCGCTTGCGGCAACGAAGAAATATACCCATGCCGCGATCCGGCGTGCGGCACTCCACGGCTTTTTCGGCATTACGGAGGAGGATCTGCGCACTCTGCCGCGTTATACCGTTCTGCTTGCGGCAAATACCGACGCCGCCGCTTATCTGCGTACCCTGCACAAGCACTGTCCCATCCCCATACTCTCCCGCCCCGCCTCCTATCGCCGCTGCACAGAGGAGGTGCGGTCCGCATTCGTGGGTGCCCTTGCCGCGGACGCACTGTGGGCATCCGCCCTGCCAAGCCCCATCTCACAGGCAGATCTGGCCCGAAGCGTACCGCGCATGATCCGCCCTTGACAAATTGGCATATTTTGTGTATAATTAAAGGGAAAACATCCAAACGATTTCCGCAAAGGAGTATTTTCCGTGCTGTATCTGCTGTTTCTTTTGATTGAGATCGCTCTCATTACAGCCATCTGCCTGCCGCTTGCGATCTTCGCACCGCTTCCGACTGCCTTTATCATCATCATCGCACTGCTGCTTGCCGCGATCTTCATCCGCCCCGCCGGACGACTGTCCCGCTATCTGCGCATGAGAAGCCGCATCGTTGAACGCCGCTTCCGCCCGCGCACCGTCCCCCAGAATCTTACCCTGCGGCCACGGGACAACCTGACACCCGCCGAGGTCTTCCGTCTGATGGAGATTCTCGGTGTCATACCAAAAAATCGCCGCAGCGTCGCCGATTTCACAGCAACGCTCCTGGATCTCGGCAGACGCGGCGTGCTTGCGCTGCGCCTCTCCGAGGGCGACGAGCTGATGCGCGCAGACGGAATGCGCGTTGCCATCCGCCGCGACATCGGTGACGTCAAGCTTGCCCGCCACGAGGCCCGTCTGCTGAAGCTTCTGCGCCGCGCAAGCGGACCGGCTGCTTCCGTTCAGTTCACTGCATTTGCCGACTACGTAGGCCGCGCCCCCGCGCGTGCGCATCGGGATACCGATGCATTCCGCCGTGCCGTGGACCGCGCACTCCTTCAAAAGCGTATCCTTGCGCGTATTCCCGATTCCAAAAGCTCCCTGCCGCGCATCCTGCGCCGCCGCGTCTGCGTTCTGACACCGCGCGGAGAGCAGTCCGGAGCCATGTGGCGTGCGTATCTGCGCACCGTCTGTACGTCGCCCTATCTCGATTCGTATCAACCGAAGCCCGGGGACGCACAGCTTGCATTCGCAAGCGAGGCCGAGCAGCTTCTCATTGACGCTGCGGCAGCCGGCGTCTGCGCACGCGCAGCAGAGGCACTCATGCGTGAGTATCTGTTTGAGCCGGAGCAGCTTTGGCCTGAGCACCGCTACTTCTCCTCTCTGACCGAAACGCGCATCGCGTTTGCGGGAACGGAAAACGGCGAGGCGTATTTCTTCCTTCCGCTCCGTCATTTTGAGGATGCAATCCGCACCGCCGTGCTTCACGGAGCAGGCGACGCCCAATTCATGGGCTTTGGAAAGCTTTAAGCACAAAAAACAATTAACGAGGTGTTGCAAGTTCTTGCAACACCTCCTTGGAAGTTTCCCTTGCCCCTCGGCCAAGGGGCATTTTCATGCGATTTTCGCATGAAAATCGGGAAATTCGCGTCACTTCGTGACACCGGGCTGCCGCAAGCTGAAAGCTTGCAGCAGCCCGGTTTCGTTATTCGTATCAATGCTCTGCGCGGTAGGTATGGCTCTTGAGATACTCCACCCAACGCGTAGAGAACACACCGCCGATGTGGATACCGTCGCTCGTAGCATCCGCGTAAAGATTACCCGTTTCATCGGTCAGCGTTTCAGCAACGTTGACAAAGCAAACACCCTTGGCGCGGCACATTTCCACGATCTTCTGGTTGAAGGTAGCCACGGCGTAGTTGTTGACGCAGCTCTGATAGTCCCTCGATTTCGCCCACTTTTCCTCATTGATGGGGAGAATGGACTGCACGTAGATGATCGCCTCCGGATTGACCTGACGGATGCGGTCAACGATCTGCCCGTAATAATTAATAAACGATGCAATGGAGCCCCAACCGAGCTCGTTGATGCCAAACATCAGATATACCTTGGAGAAGCGCTCCTTACCGATCGCCTCCGATATCGTAATGACACTGCCATCCGTCTGCGGAATGAGTGCTTTATTGAACACCTGCGAAACGTTCAGTCCGACAGTTGCCAAAAAGCGCGCCCGCAGAGGTACCGTTCTTTGCAAACCGACGATGAGCGAGTTGCCGATGAACAGGGCGTCATCAAAATAGTCGTCGCCGACCATTTCACTCTTCCCAACCGCATCGGATGCGTCGTAGGAGGGAATCTCAACGTCGATGATATCGTCCTCTGGCGGCGGCAGATAGGACTCCCACGTATACTGCCGCATCTCATCAAGCGACACAGACGCACAAAGAAGCTGCTGCTGTGACATATC
>JAGBZV010000147.1 GCA_017628075.1 Clostridia bacterium | reverse complement strand
TGGGCCTCCGGCATCGTCTTTTCGGGTTGGTTTGTAGACGGCCACCCGGTGGAGTAAAGGAAGGGGCACCCCTGCAAATAGAAAAGCTCCCCCGCGGATGGCGTGATACTCTTATCGGAGAATTCGCAAGTACAAAATTTCGGCAGAGAACTTGTTTTCTCTGCCGATTTGTGTTATAATGGAACTAACAAAAAGCCTCCCTTGTGTAAAGGGAGGTGCCGAACGAATGTGAGGCGGAGGGATTGTAAAAACAAAGGCAAACGGAAACCAATCCCTCAGTCACCTGCGGTGACAGCTCCCTTTACACAAAGGAGCCTATGGTTGCGTTCGTACTCTTCAGGGGTATGGGCTAAGCCCTGTGCCTTTGTAATACAAAGGCGAAACTGGCGATAAAAAGGAGATGCTTATGTATTATCAAAAATTGATGACAAAGTCTTTAACAAATTTATTGGATAGAGGAGAATCCTTAAATTGTTCCTTTTTTGCAATCTTGTTACAGGGAACAAATTTTTATTCAGGGTATTGGGGATTGACAGATCAAAACCTATTGGGGGCAATTCTTACTTTTTCCGGCAAAGAAGTATCATATACCATCAAGGTGCCTTTGGATATTAAAAAAGTTAAAATTAGAAAAAGCTTTTTCCCAAAACAATACATAGTAAAAATCAAATTTGCAGAAGGAAACCCTTGTAAATTAAGAGTGCCGTTAAAAGCGTATCAAATCGAAAAGCAAAAAGAAAATTTCGAATATTTTTGCAATGAGATAAAAACCAAAGTGATACAATAATGTAACCCCGACAGGTCTCGAAAATCTGTCGGGGCTTATTATTTGTTTTCTGCGTTTCAATGTTTGTTATTAGTGATTTCTCCGATAAGGACAACACCCATTCTGCTTGTCGATTTTTTTATCCAAGTCGCGGCCTGATATAGCATCGCCGTGCGAAGCGCGGTTCTCTGCTGATTTTCTTTGCGGGGAGCGTTCCTGCTTACAGGATCGCATCCTCGGTGATATATACCTCCTCTGCATGGCCGTCATGCAGGCGAACGGTTTTGATTTCGTAGGGGGACATGGGGAGCTCCGCCCGTATACCGCAGAGGGAAAGCGTGACGGATTCCTCACAGCCTGCGTATTCGCAGAGGCGGACGATGATGCTGTCATCATCCTCGCACAGCTTGATGGCGCTGATTGCGGTGTGGGCTGCCGCAAGGGAAAGGAAGCTTTGCTGTGCGGGCTCGGTACCGTCGTGGTTTGCCTCGCAGATGACGATCGGCGGCTCGTTGAATGCGGCGGCGTGAGCGGGGATCTCGGCCCGGACGAAATCGCCCTCGTGAATGACGACGCGCACGCGTCCGTCGGTCAGCCCCTGCTCCATGATAGGATAATCTGCGGTCGGATCCAGATCGGAAAGACGCAGATCGCCGAAGATACAGCTTCTCAACACGTTGAGGGAAACGGCACTGCCCTCGCTCGTGTAAGAGAACAGGCTGTCTGCGAGGAACGATACGCCACCGCGGTCATCCTGCATCGTCAGCCATTCGCCCATAGGCTGATCTGCCAGAGCATCCTTACGGCGTTCTGCGGAAAACGGTGCGGACACGATGCGCTGCGTGCATCCCGTTTCAAAATCGAGCGTCAGCACGGTGTGCGGCTCCATCCAGTTTACAGAATATCGAACGTCAAAATAATTTTTGTTTTGGTAGAACGTATAGTATAGAACGACGCGGGAGGAGCGGAAGGTATATTCGGCGCGGAAGGTCGTACGGTGAATACCGCGCTCCGTTATGCGCAGAGAACGGAGTGAAAACGGCTCAAGCAGTGCGCCGTGATGCTCTACGTTGAAGCACCACGTATCGCCATCGTCTGCATAGCAGGCGGGCTTGAGCGGTGCGGAAAGGACGCGCTTTGTGACGTTGTCGGTGATCTTTTCAAGAAGACCGGTTGCACCGTCGATGGACACGTCAAAACGGCCCGTGTCAAACGACAGGGACGTATCGTCAGAGCAGCGGGGCGACGCTTCCTCTGTTTTGACAACGCGGAACGCGCGGTATCCCATTGCGGGGATCTCTGCCTCGAATACGAAGCGTGAGCGGAAGCCCTCAATGACGGAGCGCTCCAGAATGATCTGGCAGGGGAATCTGTTTCCGTCTGCATCCTCTAAAAGAATTCCGCCGGAGTACGCAGGGAATTCGTGCAGCCACTGTACCTCTGCCTCGATATAGCCCTTGTACGGAACGGTGTGCAGATTCCACACCACGAGATTCCAGGGATGGTCAGGATTTCTGCCCGGCGTGCGGATTTTGTGTGTGATATTCTGCAGGGCGTACTGCGTGATCTCCTCGGCGGTCAGCGTGGCACGGCCGAGTCCGTGATACGCATCGGTATAGGCTTCTCTGATGCTGGCGCCGCCCAGAATATCGTGGAACTGATTAAAGAGCAGATCCTTCCAGCAATCGTTCAGCGCTTCGCGTGGGTACGGACGGCCGTAATGCTTGTATGCGAGCACGGATGCCTTTTCTGCGTTGAGAAGAGCATACTCCGTGCGGCGATTTCTGCGCTTGATTTCGTGATTGTTGTGATATACGCCGTAATCACCGGTGATAAATTCGCCCGTGAACGAAAGCGCGGGCTTCTCCTGTGCTTCAAAATAGCCTCTGACGCCGGAAAAGATCAGGTCGAATTCCGACTCGCCCTGCAGGCGGCGGATATCTGCGATGGCCTGCTTCGTCGGTGCGCCGCCGTGGTTGGTGACACCGTAGACCATCAGCTCGTCGCAGTCTGCGGCGGCGATATCGGCAGATGCCGCCTCAATGGCAGCGGGGAGATCCTTCGTATAGATCTCAGCAAACTGTCCGGCGCGGAAGGCGCGTACGGTGCTTCCGTCCCGTCCTTCCCACAGAAAATACGGCGAGGAGAGCGGAACGTGGTGCTTTTCGGGGCGGCACATACAGTAATACTGAACGTGGCTTTTCTGAAGAAGCTGGGGGATGACGGCGGGATGACCGAAGGAGTCGATGTTGAAGACCGTATCGGAATAGCGGCCGAACGTTTTTTTCAGATAACGCTGGCCGAGAAGTCCCTGTCTTGCGTAGCTTTCGCCGGATGCAGAGTAGCAGTCCGGTTGGACGTACCATCCCTCGGCGAGCTCCCAGCGGCCCTCCTCAACACGCTGTGCAATCTCTGCAAAGAGTGCTGGATCGGTGTTCCGGATCCACTCAAAGACGGGCGGGGTTGCAAAGGAGTAGGTGAAATCGGGATCCTCATTCATGCGGTCGAGCGCACTTCGGAAGGTGGAGTGGATGGATGCCATCGCCTCGTCCCACCTCCAAAGCCAAACGGGATCGAAATGTGTGTTGCCGATCATAAATATTTTTTTCATTATAGCAGCTTGCGTGTCATACAGGGAGAACCGTTTGACCGCTTCCTCCAATGTTTGTATCTTATAATGAGTATAGCATAGAGTTTCTGTTTTTGCAAGGGGGGACGGCATATTCGGTAAAAAAACCGCCTGTGACGACGGTCACGGGCGGTTTTGGATGGAAAAGCGGGGGATTGGGTGCATCAGGGGCGGCCGATGACGGTGTCAACGTGGTCTGTCGGTGACCAATCGGTGACGGAGAGGCCCTCAAGGAGCAGCTCGGTCAACGCCTGCAGCGTGCCGATTGCGCGGAGATCACTGACGGCGGTATGCGAAAGGTCAAGATACGTCAATTCCTGCATGGATGTCAGCGGTGTGAGATCGGATACGGCCGTATGGTTGAGCTGCAGGGTGTGCAGCGCGGTAAGACCGGCGAGTGCGTCCAGCGTTTCCACTTGGTTATGACCAAGGGAGAGATCGCGCAGGGCTGTCAGCCTTTCGAGCGGCGCGAGGTCGGTTATTTCGTTTCCGTGGAGATAGAGCTGTTCCAGACGCGTCATGCGTGAGAGGGCGGAGATGTTGGTGATGGAATTGTCACCAAGCCACAGCGCAGTCAGACGTGTCAGGCGTGAGAGTGGAGAGATGGTATCGATTTGATTGTTCCAAAGGGAGAGCTTGGTCAGGTATTTCAGGTCGGAGAGCGATGCGACGGAGGTAATGCCGTTTCTGTCCAGATACAGCTCCGTCAGATGTGTAAGGGCACCGAGCGGGGTGATATCGGTAATGCCGCATCCGCTGAGATCCAGCCGCGTGACGTGTGCAAGGTCGGAGGCCATCAGTGTACCGCGGGATTTATTTGCAATCTTTCTCAGCGCCTTCTCCAGCTTTGTATCTGTGATGGTGAGCGCGACATCGGTATGCTTTTCTATAATGACGGTCTTTTCTGCGGAGCAGAGAACACAGACGTGGTGCATCTCGCCGTTTTCCGTATAGGTCGCAGGCTTGACCACCGTGCCGATGTCCCACGTGTGGGTAGAATTGACGGCGAGGGGCTCGGTGCGCATGCCCTTGCAGACGCTGCAGTAAAACGTGAGCACGCCCTCGGAAACGCAGTTGGGGAACTGTGTAACGAGGCCGGTTTCGCTCCATTGGTGCTCGTCGGTTGGCGGAATGGGCTTTTCTGCCGTCACGCTGCAGAGTGCGCAGGACCAAAGCTCCACGCCCGTCTTTCCGCAGGTCGGCTCTACGGTGATGCTCTGCGAAAGCCATTCTGCGGCATCCGGATGATCGGCCTTGGCACGGGCAAGGATCTGATCAGCGGCAGAAAAGTCGCCTGCCGTTTGCACGGCGTGCAGATAGCGGTGATAGATCTCTTTTCTCTGCGTCAGTGCTTGGGGATGTGTCTGCTCCAGCGCGAGCACGGAATTGATGGCGTGCAGAGCATCCTCGTACTGACCGGATGCGGTGAGCTTTTCTGCACGGGAGAGCCGCGTATCTATCTCTGAGCGGCGGAGAGCCGCGGGAATCCATATTGCCGCAAGAAGGACGGCGATTGCCGCAGCGACGATGCCTGCGGTAATATAAAGCGTTCGTTGGTTAAATCGGTTCATTCGGATCTCCTATCTGATATGCTGTATACGGTAAACGGGGCAGTTATTGCTCCGGCATTTCGAAAATCCAATAGCCGGGGCTCTTTTTGAGCTGAGCGTACAGGATCTCGTAGTCCCATTCCATCACGGAATGTTCAAAGGAATAGGAATCTGCGATCAGGATTTTGCCCTCGTCGGTTACCCCGCGAAAGAGCATGAAGTGTGCACCGAGCGTGAAATCGCCAGGCCCCATGGTGGCAAGCACGAGCTTGTTCTCACAGCGAAGCGCCTCAAACAGCGCGTCCTTGTCGGAGGTGTGGATCTGCGTTGCGGTAATGCCGTACCGCGCGGGTGTGGACGTCATAAAGTAAAAGGTCGTGCCGCCCGACGGAAGCCAGCTTCCGTGCTTGATGCCGTATACGCGCATCTCCTCCGGATCGACGGGCACACCCGCCAGATTGGAGATGATCGCAGCGACGCAGGTAGGTCCGCAGCCGCAAAGACCGAAGCCCTCGTTTCCGTATTCCGCATCGTCAAGCACAGACCAATTCTGACGGTAAAAGACGTAGCCCTGTTCGTAAAAATAGCGGGCCTCTGCCTGTTCCTCCTCCGTCAGCGTGGCGATGAATTCCGCATCGTAGCCGGGACACGCCTCGGCAAGTGCCTGCTCGTGCAGATAGTCAAGGACGTACTTGTGCGCGTCGCTTCTCATTTCCAAAAGTGCAGCCTGCCGCTCAAGTGCGATACGGCGTGCACATTCTGTCCAATACTGTGACAGCGTCTGCAGGGCATCCGTATCAGCGAGATGTAAACGGTTCTGCATGCCGCTGCTGCGCAGCGTGGGGGGCGTACGCAATGCGGATTTGCCTTGTGCGGCATCCGGCAGAATAAAATGCAGCGTATCGGCGTCGGTGGGATTGAATTTGGGTGTCGGGGTATCGAGGGTGTCCGTTGCGTCCGTGCGTTCCTCTGCTGTGGGGCAGGTCGGATTGCTTGTCTGCTCTGCGTGTTCTGTCCGGGCACAGGATAAGATGCCCGATATCACGAGCAGGAACAGCACGGACGTGACGATCGGTCGAAATAGTTTCATACAGTGCTCCTGTCAGTGCACGTTTTTCGTTGCGTTGATGCGTAGGTGTGCACCGCGGCTGCGGTGTGTGTCTGCATCATTTTCGTACACAGGGATTATTATACCGCAAAATTGAAAAAAATTCAAGCCCCTGACGTGCGTTTTTATGCGGACTACGCGTTTTTTGCAGTGCAGATATTCCCCTTTGGTTGCTGTGGGATTGGGATCAGGCTTTCAGAAATGCCAGAAGCGCGTTTGGCGTATGGATCACAGCACGCGCGCAGGAGCTCTCCAGCTCGCCCGGGGCAGCGTATCCGAAGCTGACGCCGACTGCATCCATGCCGCAAGCGGCGGCACCGTCGATATCGTAAATGCGGTCACCGATCATCAGGCAGGCGGAGCGGTCGGTGAAATCCTCGGCCGGGAAACGGCAGGCAAGCCTTCGAAGCGTTTCCTCGATCACTTCTGCCTTTTTGACGCGGGTGCCGTCCAGCTCGCTTCCGACCGTAACGGTGAACAAGTCGGCAAGCCCGAATTTTTCAAGCGTGCGCACGACGAAGACCTCCGGCTTTGAGGAGGAAACGCACAAAATGTATCCGTCGTCCCGAAGACGGGCCAGGAGGGAGGGGATCCCGTCCAGCACACGATTCTCAAAAATACCCGTGGTGCTGTATCGTTCGCGGTATTTTGCGACAGCCTGTTCCGCGGTATCGCTGTCAAATCCGGCGTATTCCATAAACTGCTCCCGAAGCGGCGGGCCGATGAAGGCGGTCAGTGCTTTGGGATCTGCATGAATGCCAAAATGTGCGAGAGCGTAGGACACGCAGCTTGTGATGCCCTCCGCCGGATCGGTCAGCGTGCCGTCAAGATCAAACAAAAGGTAGCGGTACATACGAAATCCTCCAAAATGAAAAGGCATAGCGTTATGCTACTATTATACAGGATTTTTTCGTAGAATACAAGGGGGCGGCACGCCCTTTTTGGTTTTGCACAGGATATTTTTCATAAAAAGCAGGATGTTTTGCGTATTTTTCAGTTTCTGCGGCATACCTGTCACAAAACTGTCACAATATTGTAGTATAATCTGCATAATGGGCAGTGTGTTTGCCGTTGGCATCGCCTGCCGTCAGAACAGAAAAATACGGGTAAGCCCTGCACGGCTGCCCTTTGGGAGGATACTGCTTTGATTGAAGTAAAAAATCTGACGAAACGGTACGGCGACAACCTTGCGGTCAACGACTTGAGCTTTACTGTGGAAAAGGGAAAGATCTACGGCTTTTTGGGGCCGAACGGCGCGGGAAAATCCACGACGATGAACATCATCACAGGCTGTCTTGCCGCGACCTCCGGTACGGTTGTCATCAACGGCCACGATATTTTTGAGGAGCCGGTTGAGGCAAAGCGCTGCATCGGTTATCTTCCGGAGCAGCCGCCGCTGTACATGGATATGACGCCGCGTGAGTATTTGAGCTTCGTCGCACAGGCGAAGGGCATTGCGCGTGCGGATCTGGAATATCAGCTCAACTACGCGATGGAAAAAACACAGATCATGGGCGTGCAGAATCGCTTGATTAAGAACCTGTCCAAGGGATATCGGCAGCGTGTCGGTATTGCGCAGGCAATGCTCGGTGCGCCGGAGATCATCATTCTCGATGAGCCGACGGTCGGTCTTGACCCCATTCAGATCATCGAGATCCGGGATCTGATCCGTTCTCTTGCAGAGAACCACACGGTCATTCTGTCCAGCCATATCCTCTCTGAGGTTTCTGCGGTCTGTAACTACGTTATGATTATTGCGCACGGCAGACTCATCGCCTCCGATACCATTGACAATCTTTCCACGTATCTGGTAGGCTCCAACATCCTGCATATGACTGTCAAGGGAGATATCAACCGCATCCGCATGGCGATCAATACGCTGGCATCTCACGCAAAGACGATCTCCTACGAGGAAAATCCCGAGGAGGCGGAGGGCGTTTGGAACATCGATATCGAAACGGAGCGTACGGCAGATCTGCGAGAGCTTGCATTCCGCACCTTCGTGGACGAGCAGTGTGTCATTCTCAAAATGCTCACCGAGGCGATCAGCCTGGAGGACGTCTTCCTCAAGCTCACAACGGAGGATGAGGAGGAATACGCCATTGAGCAGGAGGAGGCGGCCATCAGCGCACGTGAAAACGCCTTTGCTCCGGACAGACTCGACGACGACGACGACGATGACG
>JAGBZV010000146.1 GCA_017628075.1 Clostridia bacterium | reverse complement strand
GCAGACGGCACGTCCATCACCGTTTCCCCGGCCGACACAGACACCTATCTGGCACTCGGGTGGAGCAAGACACCGTATCAAGGAAAATTTAATGCAAAGACGCTTTTGAACGCGATGCCTCTCAATCCCGTTAAAACGGGATATGCGCCGCTTGACAAGATGATCGACACGCTGTTTGCAAAAATACATACAAGCAGCATGACGACCTACGAAAAGGTGCTTGCCTGCTACGATTATCTCGTCACAACCTCCACGTACGGAAGAAGCCCCGTATCCGGCAAGTATCGAAGCGTTTATAAGAGCAGCCCCTACATAGATCCCTCCCCCTCAACGAAAACGCCCATGCGAGGCTCGCTCACCGGTTACAGCGGCTACGATTATTTCTATATTGCCCTGTCCGCACATGAGCTGGAATCTTACGCGATCATGTATGCCTCCGAAATCCTTGACAGCAAAACGGGCTGGTGTGACCACTATTCCTCCGCGTTTGCCATCATGATGCGCAGACTCGGTCTTCCCGCCATCCCCCTGTACGTCAATTCCCGTACCGGAAACCAATATGCCCCACACATGACCTCCATGATGATCGTCGGCGGCGTAGAGTGTTATTTTGACCCGCAGATCGAGGCTGTCCTCGTCGGCAACACAGGCAAAAACGAGCACAAGCGCTTCTGCCGTCCGCGTGCCGAAATGACCAAGGAATATATCGTATACGGTGACGATATCGCCATCAGCTACGCGCTGTTCGGCGCCTTCTCCTACGATGCGGCAAAGATGGCTAAGCTGCCAACCCCCTGAGCGCAAAACAAAACCGCACGGTGCGGCTCCTGCAATGCTTGCAGGAGCGACCGTGCGGTATTTTTATAAAAGATATCGTGCAGCAGACAGCGGATATGGATCAGACGGTGATCTCCGTGCTGACCGTCGGTGCGGCGCCAAGAGCAAGGCTGCGCTCCGTGGGCAGAGATCCGCCCGCAAAGACCTTGTACGTGCCGCAGACGTACTGCTCGCGGCCCTCATCGGAGAACAGCGTGAAGCAGCGGTCATCCAAATCAAAGACAACGGTCTGCTCCTCGCCTGCCGCAAGCGTGAGTCTCTTGTAGCGAACCAGGCGAAGCATCGGCTGATTATCAAGGCCCGCGCTGTCAAGGTACAGCTGTACGACCTCATCGCCGGTGCGGCTTCCCGTGTTTTTCACGCGGACAGAAACTGTGCTCCGATCCGCGGTCAAATCAGAATACGCAAACTCCGTATAGGACAGACCGAAGCCAAACGGATACAGCGGTGCCTTTGTGTTATACATATACGTTCTGCCATGGGACATTTCGTAATCATTGAAGGCAGGAATATCGTCCTGGGACATCGGGAAGGATGCGCAAAGACGGCCAGAGGGGTTGACCTTACCGTACAGGATCTCTGCCAATGCGCGGCCGCCCGCCTCACCGGGATACCAAGCCTCGATCACCGCAGCGGAATGCTCGTGAATTTCCGGAATCGTCAAGGGGCTTCCCGTAATAAGAACGACGATCAAATTCCGATTGACATCCCACAGTCGGCGCAGAAGCTCCATCTGCTCTGCGGGCAGATCAAGCGAGTCCTTATCATTACCCTCGCACTCGTATTCTGTACCCAACCCCATTACGGCAACGACGGCGTCAGCCTCACGCGCGGCTCTGCATTCCGCGCCGAAGAGCTCGTCCTCACCAGAGGAAGGCATGATCCACGTCAGGTGAATCTCCGGCTCCTCCTCTGTTTTTACGTACTCTACGGTGATGGAATACTTCGTGCCTCCCTCGAGGTAAATTGCGGTCTGCGTGCCGATCGATTCTCCGTTGAGCATGATTTTCGGGATCTCACACGGTGCACAGCCGCCATAGGTCAGGCGCAGGAAATGGTTACCGCTGATACTGGGACAGAGCATACCCTCCCAGCGAATGGAGTACTGCGTCGTTTCAATGAACGAATCGGGCATCCGGTTCCGCCATGCAAAATCAATGGCTGTATCCGTCCGGACCTTGCGGATGCCGGCAAATCCGGCATTGTTGTAATATGTACCGCGCAGACCGGGATAACCGTCGGGATCACACAGATGCTCACTTGTAATGACGGCATATTCATCCGCAGAACGTACTCCTGTAAAACGAACGAAGCTTACGTTGTCACCGCCCTCCGCGCGGATGCCATCCAGCGGAGATACCGGCGTATTCTTCGGACGACCGCTGTAATCACCAAACTGACACAGATGGGCGTTGTTGCCAACAACAGCAACCTTCGCGTCCGGCTTAAGAGGCAGGATTCCGTTATTTTTCAACAGAACGATCGATTCTGCCGCCGCGCGGTACGCCAGCGAAGCGTGACGCTCGCATCCAACCACGGACAGCGGAATATTTCTGAACGGGATATCCTCCTCAGGATCAAACTGACCGAGCTTGAATCTCGCCGTCAGCACGCGGCGGCAGGCATCGTCGATGTTCGCCTCCGTCGTCTTTCCGCAGGCAAGCTGCCGCTCAAGGAATTCCGTATAGAAATGCTCCCACGGGCTATAGCTTCCGCACTCCAGATCCACGCCCGCATTCAGCGCTGCCGATGCGGCATCCGCGGGATCCTCATGCTTGCAATGCTTATCCCAAAGGCGTGCAATGGCACTGCAGTCGGATACCACGTATCCGTCAAAGCCCCATTCATCGCGCAGAATCGTCTTTAAGAGGTACGGATTCTGATGGCAGGGCTCACCGTTGACCGCATTGTACGCCGCCATAATCGCAGCAGGACGACCTTCCTCTATCGCACGGCGGAAGGGCTCCAGATGATACTCCCGAAGCGTCTTCTCGCTCATTTCTGCATTACACCAAAAGCGGTTATGCTCCTCGCTGTTCGCGGTATAGTGCTTGGGCGTTGCAACCGCCTTCAAATACTTGGGATCATCTCCCTGCAGGCCGCGGATAAAGGCTGCACCCATCTTTCCGGCAAGATACGGATCCTCTCCGTACGTTTCACCCGTTCTGCCCCAACGAGGATCGCGGCAAAGATTGAGGTCCGGCGACCAAAAGGTAAGAAGACCGTTGTATCTTCCCTCGAACTCATCCTCCGTAACGCTGACGCCCTTGCCGTGGTGATGAACGGCACGTGCCTCGTCCGAGATCGCACCCGCAATCTCCTCGACCAGTGCCTCATCAAAGGTCGAACCAAGCGCGATCGCTTGCGGAAACACCGTAAAGGTACCGGGCCGAACAACGCCGTGCAGAGCTTCATTGCCGTGGTTATATTTCGGAATTCCGACGCGCTCATTTTCCGGTGAGGTTTCGATCAGAATTGCAATCTTCTCTCTGAGCGTCATGCGCCCCATCAAATCCTGTACTCTCTCCTCAATCGGATAGGTCGGATCCTTGAATTTTATTGTATCCATCATTTTATAATGTCTGTTTCCTTTCCTCGTAATCATATATGCAAAAACGGCTGTATCGCACGAGGCGTATGCAGCATCGGAATCTGCGGACGGCTCGCCGCACACGTTTCCTACTCTCTATTATACACGATTTTCGGAGAAATTTCAATACTTTATGACTCAAAAAAGCAAAAAAGCACGTTTTTAGACAAGGATTAACGAAAATTACGGTTTATTTTTACGTTGAGATGCGCATTTTCCGCATCCGCCGCCCGGGCAGCCAATACACGTTTTCCCTTTCTTCTTTTCGCGCACGACATACCAGGAGGCAACCGCAACGATCAGAACGAGAAGGAGAATCAGGATCATATCGGTCATAAAAACGTCACCCTTTCCAAGAAATCAAAGCCTCCGCAGATCACCGGCGTCCAAGGCGGCTGTCACGCCGCGCGATACGGTCGCCGCGGATGCACAGGCAGATCAGAAGCAATACAATCACAAGCAACGCCGCAAGTCCGCCAAAAAAGCCCTGACCAAGCGTTCCCTCCGTAAACAGCGTACCGATCTGATACGTCAAAAAACCTACGATAAAGCCAATGCCAAGCTGAAGTCCGACGGCACCAAAAAGCCAACGTGCGCTTTTCATTTCCGCGCGCATTGCGCCGATGGCGGCAAAGCACGGCGGAGAAAACAGATTAAACATCAGATACGCAAGTGCCGCCGCAGGCGTAATTGCCAGAATCCCTGCGATCTCGCCGCCTGCGCCGCCCACCGCAGAGAGCTCCTCGGCGTTGATGAGATGCTCAAGACCGACAAAGCAGACCGCCAGTGTTCCAACCACGTTTTCCTTTGCGATAAAACCGGTGATTGCTGCTGCCGCAAGCTCCCAGGAAAGCACGCCCACCACCGGGATAAGCAGATAAGCAAACGGCGCCGCGATGGATGCCAGAATGGACTGATCCGCCGATTCCGCAACGGTAAACGACCAGGTAAAGCTTTGCATGATCTGCACGGCAGTATTGCACAGCAGAATGACCGTTGCAGCCTTCACGATGTACGCCCAACCGCGGCTGCACATAGACTGTGCGGCTCTCCAAACGCTGGGAATCTTATATTCCGGAAGCTCCATGATGAAATACGAGCACCGCACCCTTGCACCGGTGATTTTCCGTACGAGAAGCGCACAGAGGAAAATGAGAAGAATACCGACGAAATACATCAGCGGACCAACCCACGTTGCCTCCTCAAAAAAGGCCCCCGCAAACAATGCGATCACGGGCATCTTTGCTCCGCAGGGCATAAACGGTGCAAGCAAGGCAGTTGCTCTGCGCTCGCGCTCCCCACGGACCGTTCTCGATGCCATAATTCCCGGGACGGCACAGCCGGTACCGATGACAAACGGAATCACCGACTTTCCAGAAAGACCAACCCGCTTGAAGATCGGATCAAGCACGACCGACACGCGTGCCATATAACCGCAGTCCTCCAACAGCGCCAGAAGAAAGTACATAACCATAACGAGCGGCAGGAATCCGATCACCGCGATCATGCCGCCGATGACACCGTCAATAAACAGCGCATACAGAAACGGATGCGCATCCGAAAACATCGCTCCAAGAGATTCTTGTCCGCGTGTAAGCAGCGCCGTCAGAGCATCTGCGATCCACGCGCCCGGCCCAGCCTGGGAAATCCAGAAAACGCCAAATATGACTGCCGCAAAAACCGGAATTCCAAGCCATCTGCTGGCAAGAAGTGCATCCACCTGATCCGCTGCCGTCTTCCGTGCGCTGCCAATCTGCTTTTTTTCCACACGTGCGACGAGCTCGTTGACGAAGGCAAAGCGCTGTCTGTCCGCATTCTCTGCCGCCTCACGGTCATTGGAATCCATGGCATCCTGTGAATACGGGGCAGTTTGTCCCATGCCGACGCGGTTCAGCGCCTCGCGGATCACCTCACGCAATCCGCGCGATGAGGTCGAAACCGTTTCCAGCACCGGACATCCCAGCGCATCCGACAGCGCCTTCGTATCAATGCGCGTATGCTTCTTTTCCGTAACGTCCGCCTTATTGAGTGCAACGACAACCGGAATTCCAAGCTCCAGAAGCTGTGTCGTAAAAAACAGACTGCGGGACAAATTCGTAGCATCTACGATGTTAATAATCACATCGGGGTTTTCTTTTTTGATGTAGGAGGAGGTGATGCTCTCCTCTGCCGTAAACGGCGACATGGAATACGCACCGGGAAGATCCACGGCTACCAGATCTCGTCCGCCGCCCAGCGCACGCCGGATCGCGTGCTCCTTGCGTTCTACGGTGACGCCCGCCCAGTTGCCGACCTTTTCGTTACTGCCCGTCAGCGCGTTATACATCGTGGTCTTCCCGCTGTTCGGATTTCCTGCCAATGCAATTTTCATACTATATTGATACCACAGCCTTCGCTTACGCGATGGCTCCCTTTCTTCGGGCCATTCTGTCATGCGGCCCAGACTTGAATCTGTACGGAAAGCCTCTGCCGTACAGTATGCAAACATCCTCACAAGCGAAGTTAGCATCCGCTAACGCCTGTGAAAAAGAAATCGTAAAATTACAGATCTTCCACCTTGATTGCTTGTGCCAACGGCAGATCGATGGAATATCTTGCGTCCTTGATTGAAACGATGCACCCGCTGCGCAGATGAACGATCACCGTAATCGGTTCTCCGGCATAGCATCCAAGCGAAAACAGGAATGCGTTGAGCTCCTCATCTCCCGTTTCAATCCCACGAATTGTATACTGTACACCTTCCACTGCATTTCGCAGATTCATGCGTGTTCTCCCTTCTGCTGCACTCTCGTGTTAGCATACGCTAACTCGCGTGCAAAAAATATTAGCCTACGCTAACTACATATATATGATACACCAAATTCTGCCGTTTGTCAAGATATATTTTAAAAAAACAAACGCAAGCGTACACTTTTGTCACATCACACAATTCGCTGCGCGCGCCCCTCTCGCCATTTGCAATTTCCGACAAGAGGGATTCTGCCCCGCGCACGCTTGCCGTGTACGGCTCCCTCAGCATACGAAAAGGGAGGTGTTGCAAGAGCTTGCAACACCTCGCCGGGCAAAACGACTTATTCCTTTTCGCGGCCTGCTGCGATGAACCGATAGAACAACGCTGCAAGTGCACCGCCAACCAACGGCGCTGCAATGAACACCCACACGGACGCAAGTGCGTCACCGCCAACGAGAAGCGCCGGACCGAAGGAGCGCGCGGGATTGACGGAGGTACCGGTAAAGGAGATACCGAGAATATGCACCAGCGTCAAGGTCAGACCGATCACAATACCTGCGACCGCACCGTTTTCCACCTTGGAGGTCACACCGAGAATGGCAAGAACAAAGACAAAGGTCAGAATCACCTCGATGAGCAGAGAGAGCAGAATATCACCGTTGTACAGCGCGTTGGCACCAAGACCGGAATCCACACCCACGAACAGTACAAGCGCGCCGGCACCGGCAAGCGCACCGAGGAACTGTGCTGCAACATAGCCAATAAAATCCTTTGCGGACAGCTTACCGGAAATCAGCATGGCAATAGACACTGCCGGATTGATGTGACAGCCCGACACGTTTCCAATCGAATACGCCATTGCAACGATGACCAGACCAAATGCAAGTGCAGTCAGCAGATAACCGGTGCCCGCTTCAGCCGAGCAGCCAACGACCGTTGCCGTGCCGCAGGCAAAGAAGACCAGCACGAACGTACCGACAAGCTCTGCGATGTATTTTTTGATTGCGCTCATAAAAAATACCTCCGTATTTCTATAATATGGGAACGATACCCATGAATATTATATCATATACCGCCCGGAAATACAAGACCATTTCAGGATTTTTACTGCAATTTCGTCAGACGTGCGCACATCCCTTGCATCGGGGCATCCACAGCTCAGAAAAACGGCTGCCGCAGGGGGTTCCTACAGCAGCCGCAGAGCGCCTTATATTATACCTTTGCCAAGATTTTGTAAGTATCGCGCAGATCGGTGTAGAGCTTCCGATAAACACCGTAGTACGGCTGATACTGTGCGTGTGCTGACATATCAGGGGCAAATTCATCACGGAGCGTGATGATCTTTCCGCACGCCTCCGGAACGGAAGCATGGATGCCTGTGCCAACCATGGCAAGGATCGCCGCACCCAATGCAGGGCCCTCTGCCGTTGTGACCGCCGTGGGAATGCCAAACATATCCGCAAGCATTTGCCGCCACATCGGACTCCGTCCGCCGCCGCCGCAAACGCGCATTACGTTCGGGCTGACGTTCATCTCCCGCAGAACAGACATACAGTCCGCAAGCGAGCAGGAAACGCCCTCCAGCACCGCGCGTGTCATATCGGCGCGGGTGTGCATTGCAGAAAGACCGATAAATGCACCGCGCACATCGGGGTCCAGGTGGGGCGTACGTTCACCCATCAGATACGGCAGATACAGAAGTCTGTTTGCACCGATCGGGGACTTTGCCGCCTCGGCACACATCACCTCGTACGGATCGACACCGAGAGCCGCGGCAGCCGCAACCTCCTCCGTGCAGACGGTGTCACGCAGCCAGCGCAGAGAAAGGCCTGCCGCCTGCGTAACGCCCATCACGTGCCATGCGCCGGGAACCGCGCAGCAGAAGGTGTGTACGCGTCCGCGCGGATCAATGCTGACGTTATCCGTATGCGCGAACACGACACCGGAGGTTCCAATCGTCGTAAAGGCGTCGCCGTCATTGACGACACCGACGCCGACGGCAGCAGCCGCATTGTCACCGGCACCGCCAACCACGGGCGTACCGGGCAGAAGTCCCGTCAGGCGGGATGCTTCCTCCGTGACATAGCCGGTAATTTCCGGAGATTCATACATCTCACCAAGCAGGGAGCGGTCGATTTCCAGCGCACCGAGCACCTCATCCGACCACGTGCGCCGCGGGATATCCAGAAGCTGCATTCCGCCCGCATCGGAAACCTCAGAGGCATACACGCCCGTCAGAAGAAACCGGACGTAGTCCTTGGGCAAAAGAATATGTGCACACCTTGAATAGACCTCAGGCTCGTTATTCCGTACCCAGAGGATCTTGGAGGCGGTAAAGCCTGTCAATGCAGGATTTGCCGTAATGGCGATCAGACGATCTGCACCGACGCGCGCGGTGATCTCCTCACATTCCTTCGCGGTTCTCTGATCGCACCAGATGATGGAGGGGCGCAGAACGCGGTTGTCGCGGTCAAGCATGACCAGACCGTGCATCTGTCCGGACAGGCCAACACCTGCGATATCTGCAGGCGCAACGCCGCTCTTTTCGATAACAGCCTTGACCGTGCCGAAGGAAGCGTTTGCCCAATCGGCCGGATCCTGCTCTGCCCAGCCGTTTTTCGGCTGATACAGCGGATATTCGATGGTGTGAGATGCAATCGGCGTCCCCATTTCGTCAAAAAGAACAGTTTTGGTACCCGATGTACCGATATCAATACCGACGGTATATTTCATGATGTTTTTTCCTTTGTTCTGAATGGTAAAATTACCAACAGGCGATGCCTGAACGCACCGCCTGTCAGCTTATGTTGCTCTGAATCAGGAGAACAGCAGACGGTTGACAATCGTTTCGAGATATTCCTGTCTGCCGCTGATGTTGGTCTTGACGTCACCCATAGCCAGCGCATATTCAGACAGCTCCTCAATGGTAGCAGTCTTGTCGGAAATCTTCTTGCCGATGCCGGTGTTGTAGCTTGCATAACGGTCCTCTACGAACTTATCAAGACGGCCGTCCTCTGTGATCTTCACAGCAGCACGCAGACCGAATGCAAAGGCGTCCATACCTGCAATATACGCGTAAGCAATATCCTCAGGCGTATTGGAGCCGCGGCGCGTCTTTGCGTCAAAGTTCAAGCCGCCGTTGGTGAAGCCGCCTGCACGGAGGACCTCCAGCATACAGTAGGTGGTTTCGTAGTAATCGGTCGGGAACTGGTCGGTATCCCAGCCAAGCAGATAGTCGCCCTGGTTTGCGTCGATGGAGCCGAACGCACCGTTGATACGAGCGGTAGCAAGCTCATGACGGAAGGTATGACCTGCGAGGGTTGCATGGTTGGCTTCGATGTTCATCTTGAAATCCTTGTCAAGGCCGTACTTGCGCAGGAACGCGAGAACGGTTGCGGTATCGAAGTCGTACTGATGCTTGGTCGGCTCCTTGGGCTTGGGCTCAATATAGAAATCACCATCGAAGCCGATCTTGCGGCCGTAATCCACAGCAAGACGCATAAGATACGCCATATTCTCCTGCTCACGAGCCATATCGGTGTTAAGCAGCGTTTCGTAGCCCTCACGGCCGCCCCAGAAGACGTAGCCCTTACCGCCAAGGCGCTGCGTGATCTCCAGAGCCTTCTTGATCTGACCTGCAGCAAATGCGAATACGTCCGCATTGGGAGCGGTGCCCGCGCCGTGCATATAACGCGGATTGCCAAAGCAGTTCGCAGTACCCCACAAAAGCTTCTTATTGCGCTCCTTCATCAGGCCCTCAAGCAGATCCGTAATCTCATCCAGGCGCGCGTTCGACTCTGCAAGGGAAGCTCCCTCGGGAGCGATATCGCGGTCATGGAAGCAGTAGTAATCGATCTGGAGCTTATCCATCAGATCAAATGCGGTTTCTGCCTTTGCGCGAGCAATCGCCATCGGATCGGATGCACCGTAGGCCTTTGACATCGTGCCGACGCCAAACATATCCGCGCCCTCTGCACACATGGTATGCCAATAAGACATTGCAAATTTCAGATGCTCACGCATCGTCTTACCAGCAATCACTTCATCCGGATTATAGTAGCGGAATGCAAGCGGATTGTCCGTTGTTTTTCCCTCATACTCAATTTTGGGAAGCGTGGAAAAATAGGTTTTCATGTGAAATCCTCCAATTTCATTTTGATATATCTATTGTACAACAAAAGTGAAAAAAAATCAAGTCATTTTTGTGTTTTGCTTGTGATTTCTTTATGATTGAGTATCTTTTTTTCTAAAAATCAAAAAGTTTTCGGAAACTATTGCTTTTTTCAAAAAAATGTGGTATAATAATTTTCGTTGCAGAACACACGTTGT
>JAGBZV010000145.1 GCA_017628075.1 Clostridia bacterium | reverse complement strand
TCCAATGATGTCATTCTCCATGTTATTATTTATATTATAACATTCAAACACAACGTTTGTAAAGAGGTTTTTTCGAAATAATTTCAAGAAACGTCAACTTTTTTGCATTGTGGGAAACAGCATCAATCATTCCACGTGGTATAATCAAAATCTGCATACTGCTTTTCCAAAGCAACGTTATCGTTTTTGCCCATACCGGTCAACGGGATTTCCTCTATCGCAAGAACGGCGACAGGCTTACCTCGCTCCTCAACGTACTTATTACAGTAGTCAAAAATCTGCTTGCAAACGACCTCCGTATTAACACCGGAAACGAGCTCCACAAGCACCAGCGGATATTGGCCCTGGCCATGACCGCGGTCATTGACACCAATCACGGCACAGTTGCGCACGTCCTCTCTCTCGTTTATCAGGCCCTCCAAATTGATGGGGAACACCTTATGGCCGTCAAAGCGAGTAATCATACGCTTCATTCTTCCGATAACAAACAGGAAGCCTTCTTCGTCAATATAGCCGATATCACCGGAATGAATCCACGTTTTCCCATCCTCGTGGACGCGCATAACGTGTGCAGTTTCCTCCGGCGCGTTGAAATACGATTTCATCATGGACGGACCAGTCACACAGATCTCACCGCGCTGATTGTAGCCAAGCTCCTCTCCTGTATCACGATCAAAAATACCAACCGTAGTAGTAACAGAAGGGATACCTACGCTGCGCGCCTTATGAATATCACCAACGCAGAAGGACGCCGCGGCGGAAAGCTCAGACATACCGTATCCTTGTGCAAGGGGATATTTCATGTTATGCTCCTGCATAAAGCGAATCAGCTTGCGCTCAAGTCCCTCGTTCATGGTATCGCCGCCCGAGCCCAGCGTAGCAAGGAAAGAAAGATCCTTGCCCTTCACTTCCTTACTGTTAATGAGAGTTTCAATAAACGCAGGGGTGCTTATCAGGTGATTGGGACGATACGTCATCACCAGCTTACCAAACTTATTCGGATCAAACCTGGGAACAGGAACGAGGTTCAGTCCCAGCACGAGAGGCATGTGCATTCCACAAACCATACCATATGCAGAGAATACGGGAATGATGCCAAGGAACTTATCTCCCTTTTGATAAACGATACCCGCATACTGGAAGTTAATGCACACGGCGTTCATAGAATCATTGGTAAGCATGACTCCCTTGGGATATCCCGTGGTACCACCGGTATAGGTGATTGCCACGGTCTGATCTCCGACGTACGGAACCTCCTCGGCAACGGCATCCTTACCCGCAGAAATGAAGTCCGACCATTTGATGATGGTGTCACTGTACGGAATGTCGGTTTTCGTTTTCACGGTCATGACGACCTTCTTGATAAACGGAAGTGATGATGCAGCAGACTGTGTGATGATGTAATCTTGCTTGATATCCTCCATAATCGCCTTAACCTTAGGGAAGGCAATATCCACCGTGACGAGCACACGAGAGCCGGAGGCCAAGATCATGCGCTTAATGCTGTTGATATCCATGCGGGGATCGATGGTATTGGCAACAGCGCCGAGTTTATTCAGCGCATACACCGCAGCAATCGTTTCCGGGAACTGAACGGAAAGAAACGATACGATATCGCCCTTCTTTACTCCCAAATGAGCGAACGCCTTCGCTGTAGCCTCCACGCGGTCGAACAGCTGTCTGAACGTGATTTTTGCTCCGTAATATGTCATAGCTGTGGCGTCAAGCCGATCTTTGTTGCTTGTCTTTACGTATTGATATGCAGTACACGCAGGAATCTGCGCGTTTTTCGCCTCCTCAGAATAAAATCTCATCCAGATTTTTTCGTCAGTAACCTTTTTTGTCATGCATTCCTTCTCCTTGGTATTTCTTTATTCTAAGCGATGCTCAACGAAAAACTCTGAAATAAATGTCAAACAATACGTCTATTTTCGGAACATATATGCTCTGACTACATTATACTTTATAATTCATAATTTGTCAACTGTTTTTCAATTATTTATTCCCAATTTATCTAGAAATTTCGTTTTACCACACCGATTCGACAATCCCTGTACGCACGCTCTCCTCCTGCCAAAAATTCTGAAAAACGCATTGACATTCATCGCAATCGGGTGTATAATGTATGCATAAATCCAAGTATATATATAACAAAGGAGATTGTAACATGGACAACAACAAGGTGATCCGCCGCGGCACACCGACCGTAGACGGTATATTGGACGACAAATATAAGGAAAGCTTCCATATCACGATGCGAGCGATTGAAGATATCCGCTTCTACGCAACAGACGAGGATACGGCAAAGCGCTATATGGCAAATACGTACGGCACCTCCTACTACCTGTACGACGATTCCTACATATACGTGTGCTCCGTTGTCCACGATGAAACGATCTGCAGCCGCGGAAGCGCATGGCGTATGCAGGAGGTATGGCCGTGGAACGACGACGGTGCAGAGGTCTATTTATGGTTTTCCGACGAGGACTGCATGGCGATCCATTGCGACGCACACGGCATTCGCGGTGTCATTGACGTACATATTTGGGGCGATCACGTGTCCTCCGGCGTATACCGCGATCTTCCCGCAGAGGATTGGGCGGCAACCATTGATACCGAATCCAAGACCTACGTCATCGAATTCCGCTTCCCGCTCCCCACGTACGTCAAGGAAGGCAGCGAGGTCGGCTCGATCCTCGAAATTGACGACCGCTGGGCGGTTGGCGAGGGAACGGAGAATATGGTCGGTGCCCTGTTCGGCGTTCCGCGCATCACAAACCTTCCCGAGCATCGCGCAATTCTTGGTAAGTAATCAATCACCGTTCTGTGTTCTTGGTTTACTTTGGGAATCACGCAAAAAGACCGCCCTTATTTTTCGGGCGGTCTTTCGTTACTTATGCTCTTTTCCTTCTCCTCCGTGCGGATTTCCCAGTGAATGATGAACGCAAGCAGCGCACGGATGATAATAACCACACCCAGAATCGCCAACTCCTCCAGGTTATGAATGATTACCGTTTTGATGATCTCCGCACCCATCTTGAATTCCAGCGCCAGGGAAAGTGCCTTTCCCAGGTCAACAACCACACGAAACGGCTGTTTCCTGATAAGACAGCGCACGAGCCTGACCAATGCACGGGCAGAGCCGATGATGATAATCAGAATTCCGATCAGCTCCAGCGTGCTCGCCGCAATTTCAGCCAGGATATACAGAAAATCCTTATATTGTACGATCAAATTCTCCAGCATAAACGACTTCACCTACTTTTTCACATAGCGGCTCCAGCCCGACGACACCGTTTGCGTGCCATCCTCTGCAACCCACATCACTTCCACGTCGGAGAGTGACTCGACCAAGGCAAGTCCGTCCTCTATGGAAAGGCAAAACAGTGCCGTGGAAAGTGCATCTCCAAGGCCGGAATCTCTGCAAACCACCGTCACAGATACATAGCCCTCTGCGGGCATCAGCGTGTCCGGATCTATGATATGATGATACGCTTTTCCGTCAACGTAATAAAACCGCTGGTAGGATCCGCTCGTTACCACGGACATTCCGCTCACCTGCAAATAGGCAAGGTATTCTCCGCCGTACGGGTTCTCGACGCCAACCGTCCACATCTCCCCGTCCGGCTTCGCTCCTATCGTGCGGATGTTGCCGCCTACGTTCAGAACGTATCCCTCAACTCCACGCGCCTCAAGGAAGCGGGCAACACATTCCGTAGCGTATCCCTTTGCAATGGCACCCACGTCAAGCGTCATATGCGGATCGGTCAGGGTGACCGTTCCGGCCTCCCGATCGATCACCATACCGGAAATATCCGTATGCGCTGCAGCCTCCGTCAGCTTGTCCATCGGCGGCAGAGAAGCCTGTGCAGGATTATCCTTCCCGACTGTGCGGTAGTTATGCCACAGGGACAGCACGCTGCCCATGGCAATATTCACCACGCCATCCGTTGCGGTGTACATTTCCTTTGCGTAGAGAAGCATATCAATGATGCGCGGATCCACCACTACAGTACGGTGCACACCGTCCGCGAGATCGTTCACCGTACACAGGTTTTCCATGCCCTCAAAGCGATGATAGATCGAATACAGACGGTGATATTCCGCCAGAAGCGAAAAAATCTCATCCGAAACCGCATCAAACGTTTCCCGGCTGTCCTCATACCCCACAACCGTGATGACCGTATCGAAATACTCCATTGAATACGCTGAATACTTGTTTTTTTTCGACTGCCATGCACAGGAAGAAAGCACGGTGCAAAGCAGCAAGCACAGAGAGAGGACTCTGCAGCACATTCGTTGTTTCATATTCACCAAAGATATAAAAAAAGGAGATGAATCTCCTTTTTTTATTGTTATTTCATTCGTTTCGATCAGTTCTTTGCAGCAGCCTTTACAAAGCCGGATACAATGATCGTGCATCCTGCAGTCTGAAGATCCGCAACGCCCTTGTCGTTCTCGCCAAGCAGCCCTGCAATTTCAGATGCAGTCTTACCAACGCAAGCCGCGTCAAAGATTGCAGCCTGCTCAAACCATTCCTTTGCAGCACCGCCGTATGCGACCATACCGTAGGACGTGCCCTGCTCCTTCTTGGAAGCAATTGCCTTTGCAGTATCGAGCGTGGAAGCACCTGCAATGGTGAAGGTAAACGCCGTTTCCACACAGTCGCTGGAAGCAGCAAGCACCTTTCCGTCTGCATCAACGGCAGCCGCAAAAACGTTAACGGCGATCTTGTTGGAGCCGTCCTTTTCCTCAGTAGCGTCACTGCAGGTCTGCTCGGTCACAACGTTGACCTTAAGAGAAGCCTTTGCATCGACCTCTACCGTTGCAGCCTTGTATGCCTTTTCAATTGCGCCGACGAACTCGTGGATCATAATGGTACAGCCTGCATTGATAACCTCATCCGTACCCTTGTTTGCATCCGCAACCAGAGCCTTGACCTCATCAAGCGTCTTGCCGACGATCAGAGCCTCAAACGCATCGACCTGCTCAAACCATTCCTTTACGGCACCGCCGTACGCGACCATGTTATAATCCGCGCCAAGCTCATACTTCGTCTTGAATCCGCTGCTCGCAACAGCCTTGCCGTCGGCAGTAAAGTTGACGGTGTTGCTTGCGGTATCCAGCTGGCAGGAAACGATCTTTCCGGAAGCGTCCACCAGAACAGCCGCAACCGTAACGTCGAGCTTACCGGAGCCGTCCTTGTCCGCAGTCGCATCCGTCGTAGTCGGTGCGCTGATAAACAGACCGGAGCCGAACTTCACAGCCGCTGCCTTTTCCGTGCAGCCTGTGATGCACATGGGGATCACCATAAGAATGCAAAGTGCAAGAATGATAAACCTTTTCATAAAAAACTCTCCTGTAAATTTTTTTAGGGGACGGCATCATTATATCACACCAACGCCCCCATTGTCAAGTAATTCACCGCAGAATTTCCACATAACGCAGGGCTTTTTCAAGCAAACAGCGTTTTGGGGACCTTTTTGATGAGCATGGACCCGCACAAGCCGATGAAAACGCCCGCGATCGTCCCCGTTGCAGTCAGCACAATCAGATAGTACCCAAGCGCAGCCGTATCAAGAAGCAGCATGGCCAT